>JASFIH010000200.1:0-3016 GCA_050122775.1 Deltaproteobacteria bacterium | reverse complement strand
TCTGGTGAAACAGTCCTACCAGGAAATTGAAGACATTGAGGGAATATGCCGCTATATGGAGGGTGTAATAGGAAGATTGACACTCGTAGACAAGGATAAGCTGTCCTACTACAGTTATCTGCAGAGGTATGGCATTGAGCTGATGAGGAAGCAGTCTGACCAGTCTTTGAACAATCTACAGAAGATGCGATCCGAGATATCAATTGCGGCTGCGACAGAGTTGATTGACCAGGCATCACAGGATATTCGCTCGTCATCTGGCCTGATGGACGAAGTCATCCAATTGCTTCCACATGCGGACAAAGAGGAGAAGGCCAGCTCACACCACTGATGATTCAAGTCATTGTCGACCTTCCGCGCAGCTCGACGAAGAAGGAATAGGGGGCGTCTATCACACGGTCATCAAGTCAGAGGTTCCTGTGTTGGCCTAATAGCGGGCGCAAGGTGTTATCGCTCCTGGTTCTGCGCTACAAATCTTGGTTATTTTGAGTGAGGAAGAGATCTGTGGAACTCACGCACTTAAGAAAAATGGGATCCGATGAACTGCTGAGCTACGTAGAATTTCTTCTCTGGCACTACCGCGTGATGGACGCATTCTGGTTTATCTACATAGCCGAGCGGTTTGATCAGCCCACAGCAGAAAGAATCAATGAGAAGGTCTGGGCGCGGGTGTCTGGGATGGCCGCACGGGACCTTGTGTCCCGTTTTCGGATCGAGGAAAAGGGTTTGAAAGGGTTTGTAAGAGCCCTCAGGTACTTTCCTTGGAGCGTTTTGGTTGGATATCACATTGAGGAGAACCCGGACGAGGTGATCATTTCCGTCCCCTCTTGCCCTACCCAGGAAGCACGTTTGAGGCGGGGCTTGGACGAGTTCGTGTGCAAGGAGATGCATCGAGGAGAGTTCATAAGCTTTGCCCAGGAGGTGGACCCACGTATAGAGGTGACGTGCCTCTTTGCTCCGCCAGACCCGCACCCTAATGACATGTTTTGCAAGTGGCGTTTCCACCTCAAGGACTAAAACTGAGGTGTGATTATATGCTTTTAAATGAAAGACTAATAGAGCATAGTTAAAGTTGTTTAGTAGCGTTTTGTTGATGTGGTCATTGGGTGGCTTAAACCCGGGGAGCGCGTCTTGACCCCAAACAGAACATGCTTACGAGGACCTTTCCGCCGGCTGTGCAATGGCGTCCGGGCCCCCAGGGAGACGTCATGAGGATGTTGCTGTCGTTGCTCTGGTTCGTGGTCGTGTCCGGGGCTTTTCCAGGCAAGGCACAGTCTGGCGTCATCGTTTTTGACACAATTGCACCAAGAGGTGAGAAGGTGATGCTCAGGGCTGAGACGCGCGGAAGGGTCTTCAGCAGGGGTGGTCAATTGGTGGAATTCTTCATTGACGGCAAATCCATTGGCAAGACCCTCTCTGGTGGCGACGGCGCGGCATTCAAGCCATTTTTGCCCCTCCATGAGGGTTTGTACCGAATTTCCGGAATTTCTGGAGAAGAGGAGCACAAGGGATTACTCCTTGCACTGCGCAAGGGGTCTGGTATCGTCTTTATCGACGTGGAGGGCAGCCTGTGGGAGGGATTTATCTCAAGGAAGCCAAGACATGAAAGCCGGAAGGCAGTAGAAACGATCTATGAAAAATTTCCTATCGCTTTTCTCCAGACAGGGTTTCTGGGTCTGCAGGCTTGTAAGACATGGCTAGAAGAGAACGAATTCCCGGACGGACCCGTCGTGCCATGGAGAGAGGGCGCGATATTTGATGAAATTGTTGAAGATGATCTCAAGATCAAAGCCATTATTGCAGGTCCAAAGGTGATCGAATCTGCACAAGCTCACAAGCCACGCTCTTTCTGTTTCCAACAGGTAGACCGTGCGGAGTGGGTTAAAGACTGGGAGGAGATCAGCGACAGGCTGAAGTAGCACGAGGATCGCAATGAACTGCTCGCACGCGCATGAAAACGCCTGGATCATCTGTCTCAGATCATATGCTAATGGCTATACAGGGTTCGTAGAAGAAAACGAGACTTACGTCTTTTTCAGGTTTTCCAGGAACGGAAAGATGACAAAAGTCCTGGAGTACAAGAAGAGCGATTACACCGATTACGGACATTTCCTAGGTAACATCAGCAGGTTCTTTGCTTCGTCCTTTTTCTTGAAGGAACCGATTTCTTTGGAGTCCGCCTCTATTGAAGAGCTGGATAGAATCTACCAGCAGATCAAAAGATCCCGATGATCCATCATTCCCATCGATGAACCGTATCCCAGAACCGGAGTTGATGAATGATCCTGATCATGCGTTGGCCTATGCACAGGCAGATTTTGCAGAACCCCACAATCGGTTCGTCGAGTTGTTCAAGAACAAGTTTCCCAATGAGAGGATTGACAGCCATGTCTTGGACTTGGGCTGTGGGCCAGCAGACGTTACCATTCGATTTGCACGTTCCTATCCTCATTGCCTTATTCACGGGATTGATGGTGCCGAGTACATGCTCAAGCACGGGCGTGACGCCATTGCCAAACAAGGCCTGAAATCCCGTGTGAAACTGTATTGGGGGCGCCTTCCAGAGACCAAATCCGGACGATCGTCCTACGAGGTCATCATATCTAATAGCCTCTTGCATCATTTAAATGATCCGATGGTCCTGTGGCATAGCATCAAGTCATATGCCGCCCGTGGGGCCGTCATCTTCGTGATGGACCTATTTCGGCCATCAAGCCGGCAAGAGGCAGCGAGGCTCGTAGAGCAATATGCCGGCAATGAACCAAATATACTCAAAGAAGATTTTTTTCATTCTTTGTGTGCGAGTTACCGTATAGAAGAAGTCTGTTCTCAACTTGAACAAGCTGGTCTTGCACATATGTCAACCGAGGTTGTATCTGACCGTCACATGATTGTGTACGGAAAACTTGGATAGAGATGTGATAGAAGATATTTAAAGACCTCAGATCGCATTCGATGGCAAGGCGAGGACCGATGAAAAGGCGCAGCATACATGGGAGTATGTGAGCATTTTGCA
>JASFIH010000199.1:0-3022 GCA_050122775.1 Deltaproteobacteria bacterium | reverse complement strand
TCGGACAACGAGGCCGATGCTGAATCATGCCTTCATTTCTGCACATGATCATGATTATCTCGATTTATTGAGGTTTCTGGAAAGGCTGAGAAAAGAGGGTGCGGCCAGCTTGAGGCCGCAAAAAACCGTTTTCATCTTCCTTGAGGATGAGATCCTGAGCATGCCTTACGAGACCTATGACTTGACGCTTAAGGCATTTGAGGCAGGCACCACGCTGGAGGACTACTATGGCTTGATGCGTCAAAGAGGGATCTTTGACCTACGGTACCACAAGCGTCTTGTTGCAAAACTGTTTGAAAATGACCTGTTGCATTAGGCTCAAATGTACGCCAGATGGTGGTTCCCGCGGAAAAAGGATTGACTGATAAAAGACGAGGTGCTAATTGGTGCCCATCCATGAATGAATCCTTGAAGAATGGGCACCAACGTAAGTTTCCAATTCAGAAATGAGCAATTTTCCGCAAGGTCAAGGAAAACAAGGGGTTGCGCGGAGGCGTACCGAGGTACGTCGCACAAGCAACGCCGCAGTTTGACACCGAGATTGCGGAAAAGAGCCATTTATGGATGGAAACTAATTGAGGACCCGCTGTGGCGGTGTAGCTCAGTCGGTTAGAGCATGCGGCTCATATCCGCAGTGTCCGGGGTTCAAGTCCCTGCACCGCCACCAAACTTACAAGGGTCCAATCGCCATACAGAACCTACACTTCACCCACGGTGTTGTTCTGGATGAAATACTCCAGCTGGCGCTTCTGGTGTGGAGTCAGCCCCCCAAATTGCAGACCACTCCGTCTTGTTATTATCACACTGAAAGGCCCGCCGTTGTCTTCGCAATCTGAAATGGTCTTGAATGGAAGCTCCGACAAGCTGAAGTCGCCGGTGGCCAAGAAACTCCCCGACCCCTCCATTAATTTGTAGTACAAGACCAGTAAACATCTGGCATTATTGAAATGATAATAGGTGGGATCTCAGATTGGCAGATTGGTGCTTTAGACCAAATTTGCGCCTGAGGTTCTCTCTGTGAAATTCGATCGCCCTGGGGGACACATTCAATAATTGAGCAATCTCTTTGCTGGTCTTTCCGTGCTTGATGAGATCGGCTATTTGGATTTCTCTGGGCGTGAGGCCAAAATACTTTGAGGCCAGCTTCCCCAAGAACGGAGATGCGATATTGTCGAGATTCGATTCAATGATGCGTACACAGGACATCTGTTTTTCATCCAATCGGCTGTTTTTCAGGGTATCAATGTAGGGCAGGATCAGTTGCTTCAGGTTTGCCAAAACCCTTCGTTCAAGCTCCCGCCTGTCGTCCTCTCTCTGCCTTACCAACACCCTTAATGCGGTATTGACTTCCTCAAGGCTGAGAGCTTGGGCCTCCAACTCTTCTTTCTTCCTTTGGACCGCTTGTTCTGCGTTCTTCCGCTCTGAAATATCGACGATGTTTCCCATGATGGCAGGCCTTCCCGCATAATCGATGCGTGTTGCCATCATTTCGCACCAAACGGTCTTTCCGTCCTTTCTGAGTCTCCGCACTTCGTAGTTTTCGGGAACCTCTTCCCCCTTAAGTCTTTTTGATGCTATTTCCCGGAGAGCCTCCCTGTCGTCAGCATGGATGAGCATCAAAGCCTCTTGGCCTATCAACTCCTGCGGCTCGTAGCCATGCATATCGGCAAATTTATCGTTGACGAATACATACTTTCCGTCCTGGTGGATGAAAACGCCCGTCAGTGAGTTCTCAACCAACGAGCTGTATTTCTCTTCTGATGCCAGCAGTGCTTCCTGTGCCTGCTTGAGCTCAGCCATCTGTCGCTTCAGGTCGGAGGTGGCCGCTGTGAGCTCGGCGGTTCGCTCTTCGACCCGCTTTTCCAACGCGTCGTGGGCTTCTTGCAGGGCTTCTTCGCTCCGCCTCCGCGCCGTGATGTCTGTCAGCACGCCCTGCAAAATAACCTCATCCTTGTCTGTCTTTACCGCTCGGCTCGATGTGCGCACCCAGCAGACTTCGCCAGACTTCGTCAGAATGCGATACTCACTGGGCTCTATGTGACCAGAAAGAACTTGCTCAAACAGCTTCATGATGCGTGGCATGTCTTCAGGGTGAACGAAGTCTGTATAGGGCCGACCGATGATTTCTGACGGACGATACCCGGCCACAGATTCTATGACAGGACTTATGTAGGTAATATGACCATTTGCGTCGATAGTGTAGACAACATCGTTGATATCTTCCACCAACTGACGATATTTTCTATCCGACGCCTGCAGGGCCTCCTGAACCCGCTTGCGTTCCGTGATGTCCTCGTAAATCACCAATTGATCTCCAGTTTCGAGTGATACAGGTCTAAAGCGTATGACCTTTTCTGAGCCGTCCTTGCAAGTCACAGCACATGTTCGAGGCCGGATTTCACCAGGCTCTGACTTCTGTAGATCACTGAGCCAGAGTGAAATGACTTGATGTCGGTATTTGGGATCAGGATACGCCTTTGCGAACCATTCTCGTCCGGTGGGGATTTCTTCCAAGTAGTACCCAAACATCTCTACAAATTTCTTGTTGACGTATTGATAACGACCATCCTTCCCAATCAAGGATACCCCAAGGGGAGAATTTTCTGTGAGTATGCGATATTTCTCTTCGCTCTTTTCCAGCACTTCCTCGGTTGTTGTTTGATCTGTTTGGGATAGCTCCCAACTGTTCTCAAGTGATTCCTCTGCCTTCTTGCAGGCAACGACTGCTGCTTCTAATTCCTGGACCCGTTGTTCCAGTTCTTCATAGGTTGGTTTCTGGGTCATGGAGCCACCTTTGAACGTATTTTATTTCTTGCATATCCTTAAAATACGTTGATCGCCTACGCTTTGTCAAGTCAGCGGATTGCCTGCAACACGCGCGACACCACCAGAGTTCCGAAGCAAGATTCTTCCGCGGGGGATGCTTTGCCCCCTCCGCATTCCACCTTCGTTTCACTTCGGTGGCTGCGGCTTCCCCCAAAGCTAAGCCCCGCAAAAACTAAAGGTTTCCGTCAAGTCGTTC
>JASFIH010000198.1:0-3030 GCA_050122775.1 Deltaproteobacteria bacterium | reverse complement strand
GATTCCCCTCGCCCATCATGTTAGAAGCCATTTCAAAACCCTATCTAACGCCCGATGGCTACGTTGAGAACCTCTCCAAAATGCTCACATACTCCCATGTATACTGTATGCTGCGCTTTTTCATCGGCCCTCGTCTTGCCATCGAAGGCGATCTGAGGTTTTGAAATAGCTTATAGGGAGCTAAGCTTATAGTATCTCGCGATTGGCTTTGTCAAAAGAAAACCAGCGCCGCGCGGTTTGCCTTTTCAGAGGACATCTGGTAGAAAAATCCCGAATATTCGTGCAGGAGATTGCCATGGATACTTCAAAAATCATCTGGAAGCCGACTAAGGCGTATGTTGAAGGATCCCATGTGAAAGGCTTCATGGATCAATGGGGAATCAAGACATACAAAGCCCTGTACCAAAAATCCATCAACGACATCAGATGGTTCTGGCCCGCAGCCATGGATTACTTGGGGGTTCATTGGCACAGGAGATACGACACTGTCCTTGATCTGGATGGTTCCAAGTCATTTGAAAGGGCGCGCTGGTTCGTTGGCGGAAAGCTCAGCATTGCCCACAACTGCTTGGACCGCTATGCGTTGGATCCGCATGCGAGCAACCGCCTGGCCTTCATCTGGGAAACGGAAGACGGCACTACTGAGAAATGGACTTATTTAGACCTTTATGAAGCTGCTAACAAGTGTGCAAATGCCCTGAAATCTTTGGGCGTGAGGAAGGGTATGACAGTCGGGTTCTACATGCCGATGATACCAGAGCTGATTGTTGCCTTTTGGGCCTGCATGAAACTGGGTGCGCCCCTCATTCCCGTTTTTTCAGGCTTTGGCGCAAAACCCCTGGCTCTCCGCCTTGCAGACGCCAGCGCCCGGGTGCTTCTGACTGCCGACGTTGGCTATTATAAGACGCGACCGATTTCTCTGAAAGCCACGTGTGATGAGGCGGCTGCACAAGTCCCGAGCTTAAAGCACATTGTGGTGGTCAAGCGGGACCCCGAAACACAGATCCCATGGCAGAAAGGGCGTGACGTATGGTGGCAGGACCTTGTGCCCAACCAGTCCGCTCACTTCAAGTCGGCCGTGCTTGACGCGGAAGACCTGGCCATGATCCTTTATTCATCCGGGACCACCGGAAAGCCAAAGGGCACACTGCATCGTGTTGCTGGCGTATTTGCGCAGGTTGTCAAGGAGCTGGGCTTTCACTTTGATGTCAAACCTGACTCCAGGTTTTACTGGATCACAAACATCGGCTGGATGATGGGACCGTGGGAGATCATGGGGGTTCAGAATTTCGGCGGGTGTTACCTGATCTATGAAGGCAATCCCTTTTATCCTGATCACGAGAGGGTGTTGGGCATGGTAGGCCGGCACAGGCTCACCCACCTCGGCCTTTCCCCCACGTACAGCCGAAGCTTGAAAACCAAGGGAGATGATTGGATCACGAAGTATGACCTGTCTTCACTGAAGTTCCTCGGTTCCACGGGGGAGCCTTTTGATCCAGAAAGCTACATGTGGGTTTTCGAACATATTGGACAAAGTCGTGCGCCTATTATCAATATCAGCGGGGGGACAGAGATGTGCGGATGCCTTGTTTCCCCGTCGCCCCTGACGCCTCTGAAACCGTGCTCGGTGGGGATGCCCGGTCTGGGAATGGCCATAGGGCTTGCTGATGATGACGGAAAGCTCATCGAAGAAGGCAAAGGCCACCTCGTTTTGTTGAAACCAGCCCCCTCCCTGACAAGGGGATTCCTGGGGGATTGGGAACGCTACATTGAAACCTACTTTTCCTGGGAGGAGAATCCGAACGTCTGGTACCATGGCGATTACATCAGAAGGGACGAACAGGGACAACTCACCCTCCACGGCCGGTCGGACGATACCATAAACGTGGCTGGCGTGCGTACAGGGGCCGGAGAAATCGAATCAGCCCTGATGGACCATGAAGCGGTCCTGGAATCGGCTGTGATCGGGGTGCCTGATAAACTGAAGGGTTCAGATATTGTGTGTTTCGTCATTCTAAAAGAGGGCTTCGAGGCCTCTGATGACCTGCGTGCTGACTTGTCCGAACACGTTGCCAGAGTCATGGGGAAGAACCTCCGGCCCAAGGCGATTGAGATCGTCCCCGACCTTCCCAGAACCCGATCAATGAAGATCGTAAGAAAAGCAATTCGCAAGAAATACATGGGGGAGGACCCGGGAGACCTGGCATCGGTGGAAAATCCCAAGGCGTTGGCCTACATCTCTAGGGGAGCGTGAACTGGAATAAGCATGGCATCCGCCTCAGTTGGGAAACGCAGGTGTTTCTTCAAATTTAGGCACTTTCCTCTTCCACGGTTTCGGGTTTTATGGCGGTAGTCTGATCAGCAGGAAGAATTGAAATGGAATATGAAGCTATTATCGGTCTTGAGGTGCATGCTCAGCTGCTGACAAAGACGAAGATCTTCTGCGGTTGCTCTGCCACGTTTGGTGCGCCTCCGAACACACACACCTGCCCTGTATGTCTCGGGATGCCGGGGGTACTGCCGGTCCTGAACCGCAAGGTGGTGGACTATACCATTCGTATGGCTTTGGCTACCCATTGCCGTATCGCCCGTCAAAGCCGCTTTGCCCGGAAGAACTACTTCTATCCCGATCTTCCCAAAGGGTATCAGATATCCCAGTATGAACTTCCGATTGCAGAACACGGGTACGTCTTCATTGAGGTCAACGGCAAGAGAAAACGCATTGGCATTACACGAATCCACATGGAAGAAGATGCCGGAAAGCTTGTTCACAATCCGTATCGAGCCGTCAGCGCAGTCGATTTCAACCGGACAGGAGTTCCTCTCATCGAGATCGTGAGTGAACCCGATATACGTACCCCCGAAGATGCCGGGGCGTATCTTCGGCAACTGCGGTCCATCCTCCAATACTTGGAAATCTGCGATGGGAACATGGAGGAGGGGAGTTTCAGGTGTGATGCCAATGTTTCTGTGCGACCTGTGGGCAGCGATACCTTCGGAACACGAACAGAGCTCAAGAACATGAACTCA
>JASFIH010000197.1:0-3054 GCA_050122775.1 Deltaproteobacteria bacterium | reverse complement strand
AAAGAGGCGATCTTCAGCGATCAGCACCTCACCGCCCCAGATCTGCCCATCTGTGCCGTAGCCTGTGCCATCCAGCGCAACACCTATGACGGCTCCTGCAAGACCATGCTCAGCCATTCCGCTCACAATATGTGCATGATGGTGCTGAACGCCAATCTGGACCGTGGACCTCTGCTTTAAGGCATAGTGTGTGCTCAAATAGTCGGGATGAAGGTCATGGGCGACTATCTTGGGCTTGATCTCCAGAATGCGTCTCAGATGCTGGATGGTCATTTCGAAAAAATTCAGCGTCTCGAGATTCTCCAGATCGCCTATGTGCTGACTTAAGAAGGCCTCATTCCCTCGCGTCAGGCAAATCGTATTCTTGAGTTCCCCGCCACACGCCAGGATCGGTTCCAAAGAGCGATCCAGAAAGATCGGCTCCGGTACATAACCCCGGCTCCTTCTGATCTGCCTCGTCACGCCCCCCGCCACCACACGGACGACCGAATCATCGCTTCTTAGATAGATTGCTCGATCGTGGTTCAAGAAATAGTCAGCAATGCCATGTAACCGCTCAAACGCCTCCTGGTTGTCAACGGCAATCGGCTCCTCACTGATATTTCCACTGGTCATGACAAGAACCAAGTGGTCCTTGCCATGCAGCAACAGGTAATGCAGTGGGGTATAGGGAAGCATGACCCCATAGTTTCGGTTTCTTGGGGCTACCTGTTCCGCAATACAAAGATTGGGCTGCTTTTCAACAAGAACAACAGGACGCTGGGGTGCGTTGAGAAGTGATGCCTCAGCGTGCGTTAGCCTGGCAAACCTGGTGATGTCAGGAATACTGAAGGCCATCAGAGCCAGGGGTTTTTCTTCCCGATGCTTCCTTTGCCTTAACCGCATTACTGCCCCGTTGTTGGAAGCATCGACGGCCAAATGAAATCCCCCCAGACCCTTTATTGCTACAATGTTACCCTGCTTCAAGAGGCTTCGTGCCTCTGCGATGGGATCTTCGGCCGAAATGGCTTGGCCTGCGTGATTCCAGAGGCGCATTACCGGGCCGCAATCCCAACATGCATTAGGCTGAGCGTGGAAGCGGCGGTTGGCAGGGTCGTGATATTCGGCCTCACAGAGGACACACATTTCAAACTCCCGCATAGCTGTAAAGGGCCGGTCATAGGGGATGTCCGTGATGATGGTATAGCGTGGGCCGCAGTTGGTACAATTGATAAAGGGATAACCAAAACGGCGATCATCGGGGTCAAACAGTTCCTGCAAGCAGCGCTCGCACACGCACACGTCTGGCGAAATCAGGGTCCTGCGGTGTTCCTCCACAAGGCTCTTGCGAATCGTAAAGTCGGGGTACCACCGTACGGGCTGCTCAACAATACGCATGTCTGTTATCTTGACCAGCGGCGGCTTTTCGTCAATGATCGCCCGGTGAAAAGCATCTAAAGCGTCTGAGGGCCCTTCAAGTTCCACCCAAACGCCCTCCGATGTGTTGGTGACGTGACCTTTGAGGTTGTTTGTACAGGCTAGGTTGTAGATGAAGGGGCGAAAACCCACCCCCTGAACGATCCCTTTGATCTGGATCTTCACCCCTTTTATGCTTGGAGCTGGACCTCGTTCAAGAGCCATGCGGCCCATCGATCAATCCCTTCCCCTGTCTTGCACGATATTTCAAAAAACTCTAAAGCGGGGTTAATTCGACGAGAGGTCTCCTTAATTCCCTCTATATCACAATCTACGTAGGGAAGAAGGTCTATCTTGTTGATGAGCAAAACACTCGACTCATGAAACATGAGGGGATATTTCTCTGGTTTGTCATCCCCTTCTGTGACACTGAGGATCATGACCTTATGGTTTTCTCCCATTTTGAATTCAGCGGGGCAAACCAAGTTTCCAACATTCTCCACCATCAGGAGGTCCAAGTTCGACAAGTCGAACGATGGAAGGGCTTCACGGATCATGTTCGCGTCCAGGTGACATGCCCCGCCCGTATTGATTTGAACCGCCTGGACACCCTTCCGGGATATCCGATCAGCATCTCTGCTGGACTCGATATCTCCCTCGACGACTCCGATACGTACCCGGGTCTTCAATACATCTATGGTACGCTCTAGCAACGACGTCTTTCCCGAGCCCGGCGAACTCATCAGGTTAATAACGGTGACACGTTTCTCTTGAAACAGCCGCCGGTTCTCCTCGGCAATCCGCTCGTTGGCTTCGAGGATATTCCTGATCACTCTAACCTTCAAAACAACAAGATCCCTTTCTCTGCTATGACGCGGAGCACAGTGTTGTTTGCCCTTCTCTTTTCCATATGCTCTATAACCTGCGACAGTCTATCCAAAAGACACAATTTTTCAAGCAAAGAACCTGTGCTTCCGCATGGACATCCTTTCTTTCCATGACAGATCATTTTTCCGCCATCTCGTCCTTCATCATCTTGAGAAGCTTGTCGAAGGCAACACGGTCATGGTCTCTCAAAAGCAGCAGGCCAAGCCCAAAGAACAGGCGCTCGACTTCCCGGAGCGACTCTGCTTGCCTCACCTTTGTCGCAATGGTGCACATGAATGTCTTGACACCCTTTAAAACGTGCTCGCTCAGGTGAATTCCCTCGATCTCTCGTGCATACTTCGTCCCGGACCATTCAAGTTGCCTTCTGGCGTCTTCCCCCTCCCCCTCGCGTCTTTCCTGTTCCAGCAGCTTGTCTACGCGCCACTTCAAGAGATCGATTGGCTCTTTGTCTTTGTCTGTCACTGCCATCCTCCTTCATTCCTGTGGGCCCGAGCGGGTTTTCTCAGCATAGGCGTTGTTCCCACTGGTTCTTGAACGTATAGGATATGATTATACAACGAACGAATTTCTACTTGGACGGTTCTCAGAAGCCCAAGTATATACTGATACGTTCTGTTACAGATAGGGACGCACACCTCCGATCGAGCTATTTTGATTATTTTGTGAAGCCTTCTTGGTGAGGCGAAGCGTCAAAATGCAAACTGCCTGAGTCCCGCAAGGCGGGACGAGTTTTTGCATTTTAGCGGAGCGAGCCTTCAGAAGGCTCAACAA
>JASFIH010000196.1:0-3064 GCA_050122775.1 Deltaproteobacteria bacterium | reverse complement strand
TTCGTAAAGTGTCGAGCCGCGGTTCCGCCGACATTTCCACACCCCTGAATCACCACCCGAGCCCCCTCCATTGATAGCCCGAGGTGCTCGCCGGCCTTCTGCACAGCTATCAGAACCCCCTTCCCAGTGGCCTCGAACCGCCCAACAGATCCTCCCAGTTCAAGGGGTTTGCCCGTAACGACGCCCGGGACCGCGTATCCTTTGAGCGTGCTGTACGTGTCCATGATCCAGGCCATAACCTGAGGATTGGTATATACGTCGGGTGCCAGTATGTCGCTTTCAGGACCGATAAGGGGTGCGATCTCCCACGTGAAGCGGCGCGTTACGTTTTCCAGCTCAGCCAGAGACATCTCGGGCGGATTGCACTTCACGCCCCCTTTGGCCCCGCCATAAGGGATATTCACCACGGCCGCCTTCCACGTCATCCACATGGCCAGGGCCTTCACCTGATCCAGGTCAACGTCAGGATGATAACGAAGGCCCCCTTTCGCAGGTCCGCGGGTGTCGTTGTGCATCACCCGGTAGCCCTTGAAAATCTTGAGTCTTCCGTCATCCATCTTCACGGGACAGTGAACCGTTAACTCGCGTCTAGGATACTTGAGTTTCTCCAGAATGCCTGGATCTACGTCCAGGTAGGGGCCCACCGCGTCAACCTGTTGCTTTGCCATCTCATAGGCGTTGACTGCTGTCATGAATTGCTCCTTTGTCATTCATCATGGTTGCCAAGAGATCTGTCGACTTGCTCCTGGAAATCATTGTTTACCCCAAGCAAACATCTCTCCAAAAAAAAGCGGTTTCAGCTATCAGCGGAGAAGACAACCGGTGCGTGATTCTTTTGCTTCTCCTTATGAAATCGTGGCCGAGCTTACGGCATACTTTTCCCCTGTGGCTGCAAGCTCTTCTACCACTGCCTTCCGCAGGTGTTCCGGCTCAAGCACCTCAGCATGTTTGCCAAACCCCATTACCCAGCTCATAACCTCGCAAAGGCCCCCGACCTCCATAGTCATGACAAGGTGCCCTTCCTCATCTTTCTTAAAAACCTGGGAAGGATGCCAAATATTTTCTTTGAGGTATCTTTCCACGGCCGAATCAAACCTGATGAGCACTTTTTCAACATCTGTGCGAATGACCCCAAATGCGTCCCTCATGTAATCATCGAGATCAAAGTCGTCAGGGGGAATGAAGCGCTCGTTCGTCAGGCGTAGCAACCCGATGCGATCCAAGACAAACATGCGGATTTCGTCATGCACATGACACCAGCCGATCAAATATAGGGTGCCGTTGAAGAACCATACTTTGTATGGATCCACTTTGCGCGCCATCTCATGCTTGGATGATATGGAGTAGTAGCGCATCTCGATCACCCTGCCCTTCACAACCGCCTCGTTTATCTGCCTGATCACATCCCTGAACCTAGAGTAGTCCTTGAAGGGCTTAAAACCTATTTGAAAGGTTTGCTCGACACGTTTCAAATAGGACAGGCTCTCGGGAGGCAGCGTGGCCCTGACCTTGCTGAAGAGCGCCGCCAGAGAGGCATAGAAGGCTGTGTCCCTGAACATCTTGAGGATGTCCCGGTACAGATAAAGACTCATGAGTTCTGTCATGGTAAAGGGGACAGGAAGATGAAATGTATATCCCTCGACAAAGGCATAGCGACTCTTGGAGCCGTCCTTTTCGCAATACAGGGGAAAGCCAGCAGCCTGGATCGCAGCCAAATCGCGCCAGATGGTCCTGGGGTGACAGCCTTCCTGTGCGGCAAGATCAGCCACGGTGAGGCCTTGTTTGCTAGCTTCAATGCTCCGCAGAATACGCCACTGCCTCGCTAACTGATCGCCCCTCATGCAGTTCTCTTTAACAGGGATTTAGGTGAAGGTTGGAATGGGCTAGTGCTTTATCATGAGGGACAGTGCAAGTAAAGCCTGCAAACCCGCGGAGAAATCCCGTTTTTGCCTGTCCGCACCGCCACGACATGTCCGGACAACGGCGGTGTGCTGGAAGAATGCTCTCTTGGTGCAAGATGCCGCGACATATTATATCTTCAAGACCTTGGCCCCTCGTATCTTTCTGTCTTTGAGCTCAAGCAGCGCTTGGTTGGCTTCGTCCAAGGCAAATTCCTGAACTTCCGGCTTAATAGGAATTGCAGCGGCTATTTGCAGAAATTCGCTCACATCTCTCTTGGCCACATTGGCCACACTCTTGATTTCCTTCTCGTGCCAAAGATGGGCCGGGTAGTCCAAGCCCATGAGATAGTCTTTGTCTCTGTCTTCCTTGCGGATGGCATTGATGACCAGCCGCCCGCCACGCTCCAAATTCTTCAAGGCCTCGACAATCGGCTTCCATGCTGGTGTGGTGTCAATCACGGCATGGAGTCTTTCGGGTGCCGTGTCTGCCGTATCTCCAGCCCAAACCGCACCCAGTTCTTTTGCAAAATCTCTTTCTCTCTCACTCCTCGCAAAGACAAAGACGTTCGTATGGGGGTATTCTTGCCTGGTCACCTTAAGTACAAGATGGGCTGACGCTCCAAATCCGGTTAGCCCGAGGTTCTGTCCATCCTCAATACCGGTGAGCCTGAGGGACCGGTACCCGATGGCGCCTGCGCACAATAGCGGCGCTGCTTCAGAGTCCGAGAACCTGTCTGGAATCGCAAAAGCAAAATCTTCTGGAACCGTCATGTAGTCGGCATAGCCCCCATTGGCATCCCGGCCGGTCGCCTTGAAACTGTTGCACAGATTGTCATTTCCTTGACGACAAAAGCGACACCTGCCGCACGCTGAGTAGATCCACGCAATGCCCACCCGATCTCCGGTTTTCCAGCTGCTCACAGCACTTCCGGAATCTGCCACAGTGCCAACCACCTGGTGACCCAGAACCACGGGCAGTCGCGGTGGCGGCGTCCTCCCTTCAATTTCGTCCAGCTCCGTGTGGCAAACCCCACAGGCTGAGATCTTGACGAGGATTTCAGTTTCATCTGGAACAGGCGTAGGTACCTCCACAAGTTCCAGTGGGGCCTTGTTCTCTTTGAGACTGGAAAGCTTATTCAAGACCATGGCTCTCATCTTATTTG
>JASFIH010000195.1:0-3102 GCA_050122775.1 Deltaproteobacteria bacterium | reverse complement strand
GTGCCATTGTCCAGGGCTCACCCCAGAAGGGGCCTGCCGTATATGCCTGGTCAAGGTCGAGAAGAAGAAAAAGCTTCATCCGGCATGCCGAACCCCTGTTGAGCCTGGAATGGTGGTAGCCACGGACGATGCAGAAATCGAAAAAGTACGCCGGGTAACCCTTGAACTTTTTTTGAGTGACCACGACTTCAATTGCCTTCTGTGTCCAAAGAGCGGTGCATGCCGTCTTCAGGAGCTGGTCAACCGCATCGGTTTTGATGAACAAAGGCTCAATCGTCTCAACCGCGTGGCCAGAAACCTCCCCCTGGATACGAGCAACCCCTTCTTTGATTTCAATCCGAATAAGTGCGTTCACTGCGGCATATGCATTCGAACGTGCCGCGAAATCGTGGGAGTTGATGCCATTGATATGGCGTATCGGGGTTATGATCTGAAAGTAAGCACCTTCGGCAACAAACCCTTCAAGGATTCGGTCTGCGTCTCCTGCGGCGAATGTGTTGAGCGCTGTCCGGTAGGAGCCCTTATCCCCAAGAGGGTCGAGTATCCCACCCGGGAAGTAAGAACCACCTGCGCCTACTGTGGTGTGGGTTGTGGGCTCCGCTTGGGTGTGCGCGCACACACGATTGTTGGCGTCCGGGGTGATGAAACCAATCCCGTCAACCATGGTGAGCTCTGTGTCCGAGGCCGGTTCGGCTACAAATTCGTTCACAGCCCAGAGAG
Organism: Deltaproteobacteria bacterium; assembly: GCA_050122775.1. GTDB lineage: Bacteria > Desulfobacterota > Desulfobacteria > Desulfobacterales. The sequence continues at coordinate 2,382 of JASFIH010000195.1, read as the reverse complement.
ACTTTCTGCCCCCCTGGTCCGCGCATACGACCCCCTTGAACGCCAGGCACACGGCATCGATGAAATGGAAGTCCAGGGCAAACCAGTAACAACACCGCTTGTAAAGCTCAAGGGGGAGTTTGTAGAGGTTGCCTGGGATCAGGCCATAAAGTATGTAGCCAGCACCCTGCACTATTACAAGGGGGACCAGTTCGCGGGTATTTCCTCTGCCAAGTGTACAAATGAAGAAAACTACGTCTTCCAGAAGTTTGTGCGAGCGGTGATGGAGACAAACAATGTGGACCACTGCGCCCGGCTCTGACACTCGCCGACGGTAGCCGGTCTGGCTGCCAGTTTCGGTAGCGGCGCTATGACAAATGCCATCTCTGAAATTGGAGCGGCAGCGTGCATCTTTGTCATAGGGAGCAATACGACTGCGGCCCACCCTATCATAGGAAGGCAGATACACAGGGCGGTGAGAAACGGCACCAAACTCATCGTAGCCGATCCCCGCGAGACAGAACTGTGCCGTATAGCTGATATCTGGCTGAGACAGCAACCGGGGAGCAATGTGGCCCTCTTGAACGCAATCGCAAGGGTTATTGTCAAGAAGAAATTACTAAATGAAACTTTTATCAGAGAGCGGTGTGAAGGCTTTGAAGCCTTTGAATCAGCGGTCATGGATACGGATCTGACAGCAGCAGAGCAGATCACCGGTGTCCCCGCTCAGCAGATTGTCGAAGCCGCCAAGATATACGCCTGCAGTGAAACGGCAACCATACTCTATGCGATGGGCATCACCCAGCATTCGCATGGAACCAACAATGTAAGAGCGTTAGCCAACCTGGCACTTCTGACCGGCCATATTGGAAGGCCCTCAACGGGTGTAAACCCATTGAGGGGTCAGAACAATGTTCAAGGGGCCTGTGACATGGGAGCCCTGCCCAATGTCTTTCCCGGCTACCAGAGGGTGGATGACGCAAAGGTGCTGAAGAAATTTGAAAAGGCCTGGGGCTGCAAGTTGAAAACGAATCCGGGGCTGACGCTGACCGAACTCTTTGAGGCTGTCGACTCAGGCAAGATTCATGCCCTGTACATCATGGGTGAGAATCCTGTGGTCACGGAAGCCGACACAAGTTTCGTAGAAAAAGCGGTATCCAAGCTGGACCTGCTCATCGTACAAGACCTCTTCCTCACGGAGACGGCACGGCTGGCAGATGTCGTCCTACCGGCAGCCAGCTTTGCTGAGAAAGACGGAACGTTCACGAACACCGAACGCCGGGTACAGCGGGTACGCAAGGCCGTGGAACCGGTGGGCCAAAGCCGTCCTGACTGGATGATTATATGCCAGATCGCCAGAAATATGGGAGCCAAGGGATTTGATTTTGACAGGGTTGAAGAGATCATGGAGGAGATACGCGCCGTCACGCCAAGTTATGCCGGTATCACATATGAACGCATTGAGCAGAATGGCCTTCAGTGGCCCTGCCCTGATTTGGAGCACCCAGGAACACGGTATCTGTATGCGGAGCAATTCACCACATCCAGTGGGCGCGGACAATTTGCGGCTATCTCGTACGCCCCCCCAGCAGAGGTCACCAGCCGCGAATATCCTCTTATCTTGACTACCCGACGAAGCATATTTCATTATCACGGCACGTTGTCTCGAAAGGTAGACGGGTTGAATACCCTACGTGGCGAAGAGCAGATAGAAATCAATCCGGTTGATGCGGCATCCCTGGAAATAGGGGATGGAGAGACCGTGAAGGTGACATCACGGCGCGGTACGGTTCGTGCCAAGGCAAAGATCTCGGAGATGACTCCTCCAGGTGTCGTCTCGATGACGTTCCATTATCCTGAAACCCGGACGAATATTTTGACCCATGCAGCCTTAGATCCTGTTTCCAAGATCCCAGAGCTCAAGGTCTGTGCGGTGAAGGTCGAGCCCGAAATCGACTTTGGTGCGGAGTACTTTGGATGGGGAACCGGCAGAACGACATAGTCCTTAAGTGAGGATAGCTGGTATCTCCTCATGGACAAATCGAGCTTGAGAGTCGAAGCCGAACCGTGCCAGATTTTCAGCGCCCTCTATCAGGAACCGGGCGCTATTTTTTTGGAAACTCAGAGGCCTTCTTTTTCCGAACGATATTCTTACATTGCCTGGAAGCCGGAAAAGATCTTCCAGGGACATATCCCGAACCTAAACAAACGTGATTTCTTTTCCTTCATAAGCTCCTACTGTCCTGATTACTTTGTCGCCGGCTACATCGGATACGAAGGGTGTCAGTGGATCGAGGGCCTCCCATCCCCTGGAAGAAGGGACAAACCGAATCCCGACGTCTATCTTGCAGCCTATCCCCAGTTTCTCGTCTTTGATCATACCAGAAAGGCCTGGTTCTCATG
>JASFIH010000194.1:0-3148 GCA_050122775.1 Deltaproteobacteria bacterium | reverse complement strand
CCGGCTGCAAGGGCGTGACAATCTATCGGTATGGAAGCCGTGATCGCCAGGTGCTTAACATAGGCAGGGAACAGGCTGAGCAAGCGGCGGAGGCAGAAGCAGCGGGTGACCGACCAGAAATCGTTCCACGGGTGCGCCCTGTGCGAACAAAGGGTTTCACGGAACGCATCAATACCGGTTGCGGCAAACTATATGTAACCATCAACGAAGATGACCAGGGCATCTGCGAGGTCTTTGCTCAAATGGGAAAAACAGGGGGGTGTGCCTCTTCCCAGATTGAAGCAGCTGGCAGGCTTATATCCCTGGCCCTGCGAAGCGGTGTGAAAGTAGAAGCCATTGTTAAACAGATCAGCGGCATTCGATGTCCATCGCCCATCTGGCAGAACGGCAGGATGGTCCTCTCCTGCCCTGACGCCATGTCCCAGGTGATAAAGAATCATACGCAAATCAGCACGACGGAGATGCCAGCCCTGATGGGAGCCTGTCCTGACTGTGGAGGAGCCCTGGAACACGAGGGAGGCTGTCTGGTGTGCCGCTCCTGTGGGTTTTCCAGGTGCAGCTAAGAGATCTTCGTCCCGCCCAACAACCACCCCAAGAAAACGGCTTGCATCACTAATGTGTCCCGATTGGTCTGAGGGTGCATCCTCGTCTTGAAACGGAACATATTCATGAGAATTCGTATAGTCGCATCCGTTTTCGCTTGTTCAAATCAAGTACTTGACCAGCACAAATCCCAGAACCAACAGAATGACGAATGCCACGGCAATGGCATTAAAATACCGGTCGATAAAGGACTGAATTTTCGGCCCGAATAGATAGATGAGGCCACCCACTATGAAGAACCGGGCCGATCTGGAAACAGCAGAAGCAATGAGAAAGACTATGAAGTTTATGTGGAAGGCACCAGCCGTGATTGTAAAAATCTTGTATGGAATCGGGGTGAAACCAGCAATACCCACTGCCCAGGCATCGTATTGCATATACAGTGATTGAATATACGCATATTTTTCAGACAACCCGTAGAATCGGATGATGCCGTCACCCAATGTTGCCATGAACTGCCATCCAATAAGATATCCAAAGCAGCCACCTAATAAGGACCCAATAGAACAAACCAAAGCGTATCTCAGGGCCTTCCTTGGGACAGCAACGGCCAGAGCAATAAGAAGCACATCAGGTGGGACCGGGAAAAAGGAAGATTCGCAAAAAGACAGAAAAAACAAGGCCCAGGTTCCGTAACGCGTATCGGCCCAGTGTAGAACCCAGTCATAGAGTCTTCGCAGCACGGGCTATCCTGCCTTCCAGCCATATTCTCCAACGAGCTTCACAAACCGACACCCCCCCAGGTCGGTTTTTTGGACGCCATCTTTGTCTCTGCGAAGTTTAAATAGCGTCTGGGAGAATCTGTTGCCAACCGGAATGACCATGCGACCACCAATGGTGAGCTGCTGCAGGAGCCTTTCAGGGACCTCCGGCGCCCCGGCAGTAACAATGATCGCATCAAACGGGCTCTCGTCGGGCCAACCCAAGGTCCCATCAGAACACCTGGCAACCACGTTATGGTATCCCAGTTCATCAAGGAGCCGGCGAGCACCAAGAAACAACTCCCTGACCCGTTCCATGGTATAGACCCGAAAAGCCAACTCCGCCAATATAGCTGTCTGATACCCCGACCCAGTTCCGATCTCAAGCACGCGGTCATCTTTACCTAACTCAAGGGCCTGAGTCATCTCCGCAACGATAAAGGGCTGAGATATGGTCTGGCCTTCGCCAATGGGAAGCGGAAAGTCTCCATAGGCCTGGTCCTGCAAGGCCTCACTGATGAATAGATGGCGGGGTACTTTACGCATCGCCTCAAGGACCCTCTGGTCATGGATACCACGGGCCTCAATCTGGGTACTTACCATCTTCTCCCGCAGGCGTTTAAACTTCATAGGCGTCTGTCAACCCTCCGCCGCGGTCAATGAAGCCTCCTTGTGCTCCCGCACGGGACTTGCAGGGAGCAGGCCGGTCAGGCCGGTGAACGCAAGGGGCACGACCGGAACTGGCTTCAAAGCCAGTTCCGGTACAAGTTCTCAGCTGCCTCATTAAGGATGCCCCACGCACGATGCAGCTCTTTTTCTAAAATCCTTCGAAGACCACCCTGTTTGGCTTACGCTTGGGCGCAGGGGGTGATTCATCCGGATACCCCAAGGGAATTACAGCCACGAGGGTCTTGTCGCGGATTTTTAGGAACGCATTGATCTGGTCAGCCACATGCACAGGGCCTGTCATCCAACAGGCACCTAACCCCTCGGCATATGCGGCCAGCAGGAGATTCTGAATGGCTGCAGCCACAGTCTGGATACTCGTTTCAGGCCTTTCCTTGGTTGGCTCGTAGTAAGCGAAGATGACGGTGGGCGCACCGCCCAGTTTGGTAAAGAACTCCTTCGTGGCCTCCACGACTGGTGGTTTGTCGGCAAAAACTTCCTTAAGCATGGGTTCAATATGCTCGTAGCCCTTGCTCGCCAACCCGACAAGGGCGTCCTTGCGTTCGCCGGTGACTATCCGAAAATGCCAGTTCTGTCGGTTCATCCCGGACGGCGCCCAAATAGCCATCGCGAGGATCTTCTCAATCAATTCCCTGCGCACTGGGTCCGGCTTGAACCTGCGAATGCTTCTCCGGCCTTTGATTGCCTGGTAGAGTTCCATGGGAGGTCCTTTCTTAAATGCGGAAAATTTCTATCAGAATAGGTATTTGTAGTCAAGCGGAAGGGGGTTTCTGGTTTACGCAAAACAACGGTTATGGTATCGATGATACACTTTGTGAGATTCTACATGCCGTGAGGAGAAAATGCCCTGGCATCATGAATTGAAGCCACCTGCCGCCCGCAAAGCACCGTCCTCAAGCAGTACGTGCGGGAAATGCGCTCGCAATACGTTTGATGTGATGTGATTCGCGCTGTTATTTCGCCCCAGCGGAACTAGGAGGTTGACATGTCGTTAAGAGAAAACCTGAAGAAAAAGATCTTGATAGATGAAGTCGCAAGGGCTGTGTCACAGTCGATCGGGCCCTCCGGAGGACCCCGTAAGATCGACAAAGAGGCCATGCGCAAGCTGCTCTCCTTCACGCCTTTCGTGCTCGAAAAAAGAAGAGATCTTGAACTCT
>JASFIH010000193.1:0-3155 GCA_050122775.1 Deltaproteobacteria bacterium | reverse complement strand
TCATGTGTTACTCTGTCAAGTAATAGGGCTTCAATCGGCCTGATCCGCTTGCCCAACCGAGTTCGCAACCTACCTAAATGGGGGGTTGGGGTATTTCTTTACACTCCGACATCTCCAACCTTTATTCTTGCAGTGACTTAACGTTGGGGGATGCTTTTCCCGCAGGTTCTGCCTGCCAGCAGTACTTTGCGGGCCGGGACCGATGAAACGTGAGCCCCCGTCGTCTTGTTTTGGCACCAACGCAGTCACTGAGGCGGAATTATTCCTTGAATAGAAACATATTTCGGCGTAAGAATCTCCGTGAGAATGGTGTGGTGTTAATGTGTTAAAAATGTTTAGGATAGGCCCACAATGACAAAGAACAAGGAAGCGCGCAAGATTTTCATCAATGCCAGCGATCCCGAAGAATGCCGTATTGCAGTAGTGAGGGGCAGCCGTTTGGAAAACTTCGGAATTGAGACGGCTGTGGGCGAACTTACCCGAGGCAACATTTATAAAGGCGTGGTCACGCGAGTAGAACCCAGCCTGCAAGCTGCCTTTGTCGATTACGGTATGGAGAGAAACGGCTTCTTGCAGCAACATGAAATCCACAGCGACTACTACATTGACAAGCCTTCGGCCGGCAAGAAAGGAGCGCCCCGCATCCAAGACCTCATCGAACGCGGCCAAGAACTCCTGGTGCAGGTCACGAAGGAGCCGCTGGTGAACAAAGGGGCCCTGCTCACCACATACATCTCCTTGCCTGGCCGTTATGGCGTTCTCATGCCGGGAGGCAAGGGCTCTGGCATTTCTAGGAAGATCGAAGATGAACGTGAGCGGCAGCGCCTTAAAGAAATTGTTGAATCCCTAAAAATTCCAGAAGGTTTCGCCATCATCGTTCGCACCGCGGGTGAGCAGCAAAAGAAACGGGAGATTTCAAAGGACGTCCGCTACCTCCTTCGGCTGTGGAAAAACATCAAGAAACAGGGCATGTCCAGCTCCGCTCCGTGTCCACTCTACAAAGAGCGGCACCTGGCTATCCGCGTCATCCGAGATCACTTCACAACAGACGTCACCGAGATTCTCATAGACGACAAACACGTGTTTCGGGATGTCAAGGATTTCATGCGCATCATATCTCCCAGGCAGGCGAAAATCGTTAGGCTGTACAAAGACCCGCAGCCAATTTTCAGCAAGAACAAGATCGAAGAGCAGATTCAGTCTGTTTTCGCCAGCAGGGTCCCTTTGAAGTCAGGTGGCCACATTGTGATTAGCCCCACGGAGGCCTTGGTTGCGATCGATGTCAATTCAGGCAAGGCCAGACGCAGAGGTTCCATGGAAGAAACCGCGTACGCGATAAATATGGAAGCGGCCGCTGAAATTGCCAGTCAGCTCCGCCTCAGGGACCTGGGTGGGCTCATTGTCATCGACTTCATTGACATGCGTGAACGCAAACACCATCTTGCCGTGGAAAAGGCCATGAGGCAGCATACCAAGGCGGACAAGGCCAGGATTGGTATAGGCAAGATATCCAAGTTCGGCCTCATGGAGATGGCCCGTCAAAGGATCGCTGCATCCATAGAATATGGGAGCTTTGTGACGTGCCCCAGTTGTCAGGGAAAAGGCTTGGTGCCGTCTGCCGAGAGGCTTGCGGTGGAATTTCTGAGAAGGCTTCGTTCCGAAATCCTCAGAGAAAATATCACCAAGGTCAGAGGAGTCGTCCCTAGTAACGTGGCCTATTACTTGCTGAACAAGAAGCGCAAAGACATATTGGATGTGGAGATTAGGCGAAACCTGGCTATCCACATAGAAGCAGATCCTGTCATGCAACCTGGTGAAAGCCGTATCATTTGTGAGTGAAAATCGTTGTGAGATCGATGTCTGACAGTAAGCGGTGTCTTCTGCTGTGGGCCGCGACCTGATCCTCGAAGCCATTTCAAATCTGCTTGACCTCAGCCCTGTTTTGCTGTAAGTCCAGCACCATGGCACTCTGCGGCTTAGCCCAGAGTGTTTTGAATATGAAGACCTACCATCCTGCGAGATAACAGGATAATCCAAGTTTGCTGAAGGAGTGAAGGACGTCTGGGATGACCTGGGACGGATTTGTTGATGTCCTACTAAACATCTTGCACACACAGACCGGGCTTTTCAGTCTTCACTACAAGCTCGTTGTGATGTGGGCAATAGGCCTATTCTTCATCTATCTGGCAATTGGGAAAAAATACGAGCCTTTGCTCCTGTTGCCCATAGGTTTTGGCATCTTCATTGTCAACTTTCCCCTGACGCCTTTGATGGGTTTCGATGACCACGGCAAGCGGGAGCTCTTTAATATCTTCTATCATTACGGGGTTGAATGGGAGGTCATCCCATGCCTCATATTCCTCGGGCTGGGAGCCATGACCGACTTTGGACCCCTTATTGCTAACCCAAAGACGATGATCGTGGGGGCAGGTGCCCAGCTTGGCGTCTTCGTCACATTTCTCGGCGTGCTCCTCTGTGGATTTACTCTGAAGGAAGCCGCCTCGGTTGGCATCATTGGAGGAGCCGACGGTCCCACAACCATCTATCTGACGGCAAAGCTGGCACCCAACCTGCTTGGGGCCAACGCCCTGGCTGCTTACTCTTACATGGCCATGGTCCCACTGATTCAACCCCCCATCATGAGACTTCTGACCTCCAAGCAGGAGCGCAGGATTGTTATGAAACAGCTAAGACCTGTTTCAAAGCTTGAAAAGACGTTCTTTCCCTTGATTGTTACCGCGCTTATTGCGCTGCTGATACCTGCCGTCACCCCCTTGATGGGCATGTTTATGCTCGGCAACTTTATGCGGGAAAGCGGCGTTGTGGACAGACTCGCCGGATCTGCACAAGGTTCGCTCATGAATATTGTGACCATATTTCTTGGAATATCCGTAGGTGCCACCATGCAGGCCGAGAAATTTCTGACGCCCAAACCTCTGCTCATCTTTACGTTCGGGCTCGTCGATTTTGCCATCTGCACCATGGGTGGCATCCTGACGGTCAAGATTATGAACCTCTTTCTGAAGGAAAAGATGAATCCCCTCATTGGCTCAGCAGGGGTTTCTGCTGTCCCTATGGCAGCGCGCGTTTCACAGACGGTTGGACAACAGGAAAACCCCAGTAATTTTTTGCTGATGCATGCGATTGGGCCCAAT
>JASFIH010000192.1:0-3158 GCA_050122775.1 Deltaproteobacteria bacterium | reverse complement strand
CCAGGAGTTGAAGCAGGCCAGGGAGGAAGTGCTGCGTTCGGAAAAGCTCTCTTCCCTAGGCCGACTTGCGGCTGGTGTTGCCCATGAAGTCGGCAATCCGATGGGGGCGATCTTGGGCTACACAAATCTGCTGATGGACTATGCGGCTGATAACCCGGAAGCCACCGACTATCTGAAGCGGATTGAGAAGGAGGTAACCCGAACGAACGCCATCGTCCGCGAGCTACTCGATTTCTCAAGACCCTCACCATCTCAGCCCTCACCGGTGGACGTGAATGCCCTGATCACGGAAAGCACCTCTTTCCTTGCTGGTCAAAGCCTCATGGCGTCTATCAGGATTGAAACTGAACTTGAGGAGGCTGTTGGCATGACATGGGCCGATCCCGATCAACTCAAGCAGGTTCTCATCAATCTTATGCTTAATGGACGTGACGCCATGGGGGAGGGCGGGTGTCTGAGTATTACCAGTAGACGTGTTCAACGCATGACTGGGGCAACGGGTTCGGACCAGAAAGGAGCAGAGCTCATCCAGATTTCTGTTTCTGACACTGGTAAGGGGATTGCCGAATCCGAACTCAACAAAATCTTTGATCCATTTTATACAACCAAGCCTCCGGGCCAAGGGACGGGTTTGGGGCTGGCCATTAGTCTGCGCATTATTGAAGCGTTTAATGGCAGTGTTTCCGTGAAAAGCACTGAAGGCAAGGGAAGCACCTTTACCGTTGAACTTCCCGTGTGGGAGCCAGGCCGTGATACCGAATGAAGTCACCATTGATCTGGCTGCACTCAGGCACAATTTCTTTGAGATCAAGAGACTGGCCGGTCCACATACCCGGATTCTTGCTGTTGTCAAATCAGATGCTTACGGCCATGGCATGCTCCGTGTGTCCCAAGTCCTGGAATCAGCCGGCGTCGATTATCTTGCGGTCTTTGAGGTGGAAGAGGGATTGGAACTGCGAAAAGCGGGGTGCAAGGTCCCGATCTTGGTTATGATGGGAATCGCAATGGACGAGGTTCCGGCGGTTGTCGAATATCGCCTGACCCCCGCACTTTTTCAACTGGACATTGCGGAAAAGCTTTCGCGCATTTCCATCGAACAGGGCACCGTGACACCGGTCCACATCAAGGTTGACACGGGGATGACGCGACTGGGCGTGTGGTGCAAGGACTTGCCCGATTTCTCAGAGCAGCTCTTACCCCTCAAGGGCATTCGACCGGAAGGCATATTCACCCATTTTGCAGTGGCCGATCAGCCTGATCAGCCCTTCACGGATGAGCAAGTTAAAAGGTTTCGAGATGCGGTAGATCAGTGTGGACAGCGCATCGATTTTCGCGGCGTGGTTCACATTGCAAACAGCGGCGCGCTCTTGGGCAAGAAAGGTTTGGATTGTGATATGGTCCGACCCGGTATTCTGCTCTACGGTTCTCCCCCTGCCGCGGGATGGCCTGCTGCCGCTTCTTTCAAGCCTGTCATGAGTTTCAAGTCGCGGGTGATTCAAGTCAGGACTGTGCCCCGGGGAACCTCGGTCAGCTATGGCCGCACGTACACGTCGCCAGACAAAAAGACTATTGCAACAGTACCTGTTGGGTATGATGACGGATACAGTCGTCTGCTTTCAAACAAGGGGGAGATGCTGATCCGTCGACAGCGTGTGCGCATTGTGGGTCGCGTGTGCATGAATCTGACCATGGTGGATGTTACATCAGTGGGCCGTATTGCTGTAGGTGACGAAGTGGTGCTCTTGGGCGAGCAGGGCAAAGAGCGGATTACTGCCGAAGAGATTGCTGAAAGGATTGGGACAATTAGCTATGAAGTGTACTGCACCATTGGGAAAAGCAACCGGAGAGTCTACGTTGACGGATAGCAAGGCCCTTGTGTCGTCCGGAAAGCCGGAAGGCTGTTTGCACTTTCTCTTGACAATTGCAAGGCTAACTATTAGAAAACACAGGAACAAATGGCTAAGTGGAGATCTCTGACGGAGTTGTGAAGGAGCCTCTAACCAACAACGGGAGTCATACAATGCAAAGAGCGTTGGGTAGTGTTTTGGTCATTCTACTTATTTACGTTCTGCCTATGCCTGCTCATGGTGGAGAAGGTGGTGGCGCTTACTTCGATCTCGGGGTTTTTGATTATGAAGATGGAGATTATGAGAGCGCTGAGATGCACTTCAAGAGAGCCGCAGAATTTAACCCCTCCAACCCTTTTTACAATCACTTTTTGGGGAAGACCTATCTAAGAACTGCCCGTTATGAAGAGGCTATGGGTTCTCTCACCAAGGCATGGGAATCAGACCCCAACATTACCGGCTTGAAATACGATTTGGCTCTTTTGAATTATAAGATGTCTGAGTTTCACAGAGCGGCCAGCCTGTTTGCGGAGGTTGCTGAAGAGGATCCGTCAAACATACTTGCCCATTATCAGGCAGGAATAAGCTATTACGCAGAGAAGGGCTACAGGAGAGCGCTCGACTATTTTCTCACTGCTGCAGAGAAGAGCCCAACGGTCAGGGGCAACGGCTACTATTATGCCGGGGTGTGTTACTGGAAGATGGGGGACATCGAAAAGGCCGTCGAAAAGTTTTCGTTTGTTAGAGACCATGCTGATTCTCAACTGCTCAGAGAGAACGCTGTGGTGTGGCTGCGGAGAGTCGAGCAAGATAAGGTGGCCGTCAAACCTTACACGGTTTCTTTGAAAGTGGGTCTCCACTATGACGACAATGTGCCACCGGAGCCTGAGGATCAGGATCTCTATTCGGATGAGGATGACTTTGTGACCAAAGTGTATTTCACGGGCAAATACAACGTCATTAACAGGAAAGATTATCAGATTGGTGCCGGGTACAACCATTATCACACATTGCATAATGACTGGGAGGAGTATGATCTCATAGGAAGCGTCTTCAATATCTTTGGGAAATATCGTCTACGCCAAGCTACGTTTGGGTTGAGCTATCTTCCCTCTTACTACTGGCTGGATTCAGACAGCTATTTGAGACGTCACAAATTGATGCCTGAACTTATATGGAGATTTAGCGAGGATCTGTCAACGCGGCTCTCGTATAGCTACCGTGACGATGAGCATTTTCAGCATGATGACAGGGACGGGGACGCCCATGAGGTTGTTCTTGAAGCCTACTACGTAATCCTGGACAAGAGGG
>JASFIH010000191.1:0-3171 GCA_050122775.1 Deltaproteobacteria bacterium | reverse complement strand
GCAAAGCGGGACGAGTTTTTGCATTTTAGCGGAGCGAGCCTTCAGAAGGCCCAACAATGGTCAAACCGGCGAGAGTGGAGGCATACTTCCCCAGAGCAAACGGAACATATTTTTGGGAAGTACTATAGATAAGCGGCTGTAGGAAAGGCGGGCCCGTCGTCAAGAATAAAGACGGTTTGCGGATCTTTGCGGTCGATTAGTGACTGATCTTCAAGTCAACGGTGTTGGATTGAAACCCAACGATATCCATGGACACGGTGCTTATGTCATTTATCTTTTCAACCAGTTGCTCGAGGGGCCCCTGATATTTCACTTCGAGAAGGGCTATGCCGGATTGAAAGCTTCGCAGCTGGACGTCGCTTAACCCGCGTATCTCTTTCAACGCTTGCTTGAACAACGAGATATCGTCAAAAGATGCCCCCGTGAGGTTCAACTGGTAGCTTCCTGCCTGAAAGACATCCTTCCTCCATTGCTCAAGGATACCCTCTATCATCTCATCGACTAACTCTGCGGTAGCCTCCTCTAGAGGAAGCAATGCTTGGGCCCCGGAGTGGGGGCGTGTCTTGTAGCCCGAAAACACAACCTTTGCGGTGTCTGTCTCCAGGGCCTTGATTCGAATCTCATTTGAAAAGAACTGCATAAGTCTACCGAACAACTCTTTTTGGTGAACGAAGTCCCGCCTCACGTTTGCCTCAACGAGGACCTCCGCACCAAAATCCTTTGCCATCTTGCTGGCCCTTGATGGATCGCCATGCAGAAGTAACGTCTCAAGTTCTTTCTTTCGCTTTACCTGCCCGGCGTCTACGAGTTGAAACCCCTTTGCCATAAGCTTGCTCTCTATTTGGTTTTCTGCGTTACGGTTTCCTTCCTGGATCACCCCCCAGTAAGGACTGTTCAGCTTTTCGCTGTACACAACCACCATGACCCGGGGATTTCGCTTCTTTCGGATCAGCAACCCAATGGATTCGAGGTCTTCTGCCAGTTGTTCCATCTTGACGATGGCAGATATTCTTACCTGATAGGTGCCTTCCTTCAGGCCTTCTTGAAGTATTTCGTAACTCTTTATATATCCGCGGCTCTCTGAGTATATCCGATCTTCTACGAGAGTCATTTGCTCTACAGTCGTTTCCGAGGTGATATACGTGCCCACGCCCTGCTCCACAGCGTTTCGTAAGGCGTCGTTGATGGCCTCGTCCCGTGCCATTGAAACCTCGCCGCCGGCCATACCAAGCGCAATAATTTCTTTTTCCGCTTCCTCTGCAACAACCACACTCACCGCGCACAATGCATGGAAGAGGACAAAGAGCCCAACCAGCCTCACAAATCTCCGTTTCAAATCAGGCCCTCCTGTGTTTTCCAGAGTATCGTATGCCTGTGGGTTGAGCCTGGGTCGTATCGGGATCTCGACGAAATATTACTCATGGGATAGCTTTTAAAGTTGGGATAATCCTACGGTCATCCCTTTTCTGATGCCGTCACCCTTCGTGATTTCACAGATAGCTATCTTCTGTTTCACCTTTACGACCCGAATCTCTCCAACCCTTTCCAGGCTTTGGTCCAACACTTCACCCGTATCCGGATCTCTCAGGACTGTGGCTTCGCCCACATCAAAGGTCTGCCCCACCGTGACGCCTTCTCTTTCTCCCCGGTTGATATACACTGTCTTTCCCTTCACCATGATCACAGACCCTGTCCACGGAAAATCTTCCAGCTTGGAGACCAGAAAGCAAACACAGTCATCAACCGCCTTTTCCATGGCTTTACCCGCGTTTGTCTTCTTGAAACCTCCTATGTCACCAGAAAACCCGTCTGTTGAGAGACCAACAGATAGGCCCTTCTTGGAGATGTTACCATCGCATTTCTTCGATGCCATGACTTGTCCCGTAGTCGAATCGACAATATACATAACCGTATTGATTTCTGCCGAGCTGCGTTTCATACCAAGTGTGATACCCTTCAGGCTGAAGCCGCCACCTCCACCCCCTGTTTCCTCAGAGAAGTGGGTGATCTCGCCTTTGATGAGGAGCTGGGCGGGTGTCATCTGTCCGACAGTCACAGTCTTGCCTCCGCCTGCTGCCCTGCCACTGGAGGCAAAATCCTGCTCATCCATGGCTTCTGTCCTCATATCCTTTTCTCCAATGACGATAAATCGTCCCGTCTGGTTCAGGCTGTCAGTAAGCACGGCTCCCCACGCATCCCCCAGGCTCCATTGCCCTGTCCAATTCGAACGATTCTCGAATTGTGACACAACGATGGAATAACGCAAACCACCATGTTCAGCATGGCACGGTGCAACCATTCCAACGACCACGCTTACAATGGTCAGTATCCCCAGCGCTTTACTCATCTCTTTCCTCCTTGTCTTGTCTTCCACGAAATGCCACGGCGGACCCGTTGCCTTTTCCAAATACAACTCGACGTACCGGTACCACGAAGACCTTCGATTGCTTTGAACAGGCTGGACGCTGTCCGGTGCGGTCACAAAATAGGTGCGGTAAACGCTGCGTAGCAGGATCGCCCGGGAATTGTCCTTGCCGCACCAGGAATTGTAGAGACGCGGCTTCCTGATAACATAGGCATTGCCTATTTTGTAAGGTGGGCAAGACGATATCGTGTCTCACGAAAATAAGTAAGAAGGCTAGAAGAAACAGCACTTCACAGAGAAGTTATTGTGGGGCACACCATAGAGTGGTGGGGGAGATATGTCAAGGGAGAAAGCAATGAAGGAATTCCCCCAACAACCGGGCGGAGACTTCGTATTGGCATGCTACACGCTGTCCTATCAAGGACGTCACGTTGCCTGCCTGTGCCCAGAGTTCGGTCTTTGGATGGAAGCAAACACAACGGTTCCCGGGAACCGGAGGACGCGGCTGCAACAGACTCTGTGCCAAACCGTGTTCCCAGTCCCCGGGTGTTGGGAGGTAGGATGATGACCGAAGGTCGGACTGACCAACAGCCAATCCTATCTGTCAAGCTAAACATAACGTGAGAAATGTCAATGACATGACCCCACCTAACGGCCGATGGCTGCGTTGAGGACCTCTTCAAAATGCTCACATACTCCCCGTGTATGCTGCGCTTTTTCATCGGTCCTCGCCTTGCCGTCGAACGCGATCTGGGTTTTGAAATAGATTCTGGCAGGCGGGGTCCCAGCGCTCAGAGTTCTTCTAC
>JASFIH010000190.1:0-3200 GCA_050122775.1 Deltaproteobacteria bacterium | reverse complement strand
CGATTACATCGATGTTAATTTAGGCCCTGCCCGGAAAGGTGGGGAAGAACTGATGCAGTGGGTGGTAAAGGCAGTCCAGGAGGTCGTGGATGTGCCTCTGTACCTGGATACCACCAATGTCGAGGCCATTGAGGCGGGCCTGAAGGTTTACCAGAACAAGCGGGGCAAGGCAGTGATCAACTCAATCATGTGCCGCCCGGAAAGAATGGAGGCACAAATCCCGCTGGCTTCGCAATATGATGCAGGGATGGTCGCGCTCCTTTGGGGACCGGAAGGCATGCCCAGAGATGCGGCCGAACGAGGCCTCCTGGCCACCGATATCCTTCAGAGAGCCGCTGAGGCCGGGGTTGCAGGAGAAGATATCTGGGTCGATCCAATCATCACACCTGTGAGTGTACAGCAGAATCAGTTGCTCGAATGTAATCAGTTTATGTCAGAGCTTGAAATGATCGCAGAGGTCTTAGCTCCGGGCTGTAGGTCCACCTGTGGACTCTCTAATGTCTCCAACGGCGCGCCAGATCAGGTCAGGCCCATTCTGAATCAAACCTATATGATAATGCTTAAAAAGCTCGGCATGAAGTCTTGTATTGTGGACGCTTTTGATAAAGACCTGCAGGACATTGCTCGCGGCAAGCGACCAGAGGTTGAGGCTTTGGTCCATCGGGTAATGGATGGAGATGAACCAGACTTGGCTGGCCTTGACAAGGAAGCGCAAGGCTACGTCAAGACCGCAAAAGTCTTGCTTGGGCATTCCCTTTACTCCGATTCCTGGTTGGAATTGTAAGTACGTTCAAGTCGAGGATCTATACTAATTCTCAAAAATATGTTCCGTCACAGATGACGATGCACGCTCCGATCGAGCCATTTTGATCATTTTGTGAAGCCTTCTTGGCGAGGCGAAGCGTCAAAATGCAGACTGTTTGAGGCCCGCAAGGCGGGACGAGTTTTTGCATTTTAGCGAAGCGAGCCATGAGAAGGCTCAACAATGGTCAAACCGGCGAGAGCGGAGGCGTGCTCCGTTATAAGACTCCCTGCCTATAAAGGAAACAAGCCCATTTTCTACACTGCCACCCTATACATCTCTCTTGCTATCTTTGTCTTCGGTTTCGTCTATCGCATGGCAAACTGGTTCCGCTACAAGACGTCTCCAGATGCATCGAACATAGCCACGAAGAAACGGATTTCTGCCGCGCTCAACGCCATTGTACGAACGCTATTTAGCGCGAAGCTCTTTAGCGTCCTCAGTGTTTTCGTACGAGACGCATTTCTTCAAAGGTTTCTGCTCGAAAAAAACTTCCTTCGGTGGCTGGGCCACATATGCTTGCATGCCGGATTCATGCTGCTCCTTCTGATGCACGGACTTGACAAACTCATCACCACACCCCTTTTCGATGACTACTACCCTACCCTCAATCCCTATATGTTTCTGAGGGACCTTTTCGCTCTGGTGGTCCTTTTCGGTTTGGGTATCGTCTTTTATCGAAGGTTCCTTATGAAGGAGCCACGCCCGAAGACGACAGGTGTGGATCACTATGCACTGATCATTCTAAGCATCATCATGATCTCTGGTGTGCTTCTGGAGGGCACAAAAGTCGTATCCCACGCAACATATCAGGAGATGGTGGATGAATACGCAGGCTTAGACGGACCCGCAGAGCAAAGGGCTCTTGAAGCCTTCTGGGTGAGCAGCTTTGCTGTGGTTTCGCCTAATGTTAAGGGGCCATTTGATAAAGAGGTCTTGCAAGAGGGTGAGCTACTTCATGAGATGAGCTGTGCAGAGTGTCACTCTCGCCCTCAATGGGGATTCATGGGTTATGGTGTGGCCAAAGTGATCGCTCCCATCGCGTTGCCCCTGGACCGGGCGAATGCGCGCACCTTGCTTTGGTACATCCATTTTATGGCTTGTTTCTTTGGCTTGGGCTATTTGCCATTCAGTAAGTTCTTTCACATCTTTGCCACCCCTATTTACCTCGTCGCCAGCGCCCTTGTGGAAAAACGAAGAACCGACCCCGCCAACGTGGCCACTGTCGAGGCCATGCAGTTCGATGCGTGCACCCATTGCGGAGATTGCACCATGCGCTGTTCAGTGGCTGTTGCATATAATGAGATACCAAACCCGAGCATCCTCCCATCTGAAAAGCTGGCTGCGTTCAGGACCCTGCTTTCTGGTAATGGGGTGAGTGAACGACACCTTATGGGCATTCAGGAAGGGAGTCATATTTGCACCGATTGTCATCGCTGCACGGATGTCTGTCCTGTTGGCATCAATCTGGAAGATCTGTGGCTCAACCTGAATAGTCATCTTGCTGAACGGGGCTACCCGAGGCCCGAAGCCTGGGCAAGACGGGTCATGGGCACTCGTCTTGACTTGGCAGGGTTTAGGGAAAACGGACTTTTTGTGACACCCGGTCCCAAAGGTTTTGTGGGTCAACTCACCGGCTCGGCCCAAGCGAGCACGTTTACCGTTTGCTTCGGCTGCCAGACTTGCACAAATGTTTGCCCTGTTGTCATGAACTACGATGACCCGAAGGGAATTGTTGGACTTCTCCCGCACGAGATCATGCATGCCCTTGCCTTGAAACAGGAAAAACTGGCACTTGGTTCAAACATGCTGTGGGACTGCGTTACTTGTTACATGTGTCAGGAACATTGTCCGCAGGGGGTGCGGGTGACAGACGTACTCTATGAGCTCAAGAATCTGGCCCTCAGACACCTTAAAGAAGGGGTGGCCTGAAAGACACCTTAACGCGATGAAACTAACCCTGTTTCTTGGATGCAATATCCCGGTTCGTCTCAAGGCGTATGAAATGTCTTCCAGGGCAGTGCTAAGCGCCCTCGACGTGACATTGGTCGACGTCCCAGAATTTGGTTGTTGTGGGTATCCATTGAGGAATATCAACTTCAAGGCATTTGTGCTCTCTTCAGCGAGGAATCTTGCTTTGGCAGAAATGCACAACAGAGACCTCATCGTTCTATGCAAGTGTGGATACGGCACGCTGCGAATGGCGCAGTATCTCATGAAGGAAAATGCTCAGTTGCAGGAAGAAGTCAATGCCGTCCTTTCCAGAGAAGACTTGAGGTATGAGGGAAAGATTCAGGTCAAGCATCTGCTCGGCGTCCTGTTCCATGATGTGGGTGTAAAGGCTATTCAGGAAAAGGTCATGAGGCCCCATAAGAATCTGAAAGTTGCAGCCCACTAC
>JASFIH010000189.1:0-3208 GCA_050122775.1 Deltaproteobacteria bacterium | reverse complement strand
GTCTAGGGCCGTTGTGTTGGGTGTGAATTCATGATAACAGTTTGTCGGGCTGGATATATGTTCTTTTCAAATTGTCGTTGTGGCTGTCAGATTGTTTATACTGGTTCTCATAGATACGTTCCGTTACACATGGGGACGCATGGCTCGAGCGGAGGCGTGCTCCCTTAGACCCATCGGAACATATTTTTGCGAACTACTATAACCCCTGTAGAGTGTCGGTCAGAAAGGTTCATGGTCTCCAAGCAAAAGACGATTTATCTTATTGACGGAAGCGGCTACATACACCGAGCCTATCATGCCGTCCGCCATCTTTCCACAACACGCGGTCTGCCTACCAATGCCATCTTTGGCTTTACAAATATGTTATTGAAACTCCTTGCAGATCGAAAGCCTGCATATATGGCTATGGCCTTTGATACAAAGGGGCCCACCTTTCGTCATGAAATATACGAGGCTTACAAGGCAAATCGTCCTCCCATGCCGGAGGACCTTGCCGTCCAGGTACCTTACATCAAGCAGGTCGTCGAGGGGATGAATATCATCTGCCTGGAAGTCGGGGGGTATGAAGCTGACGATATCATCGGGACTTTGGCCCAGGAGGCCGAAGAAGGGGGCTTCCGCGTGATCATGGTTACAGGAGACAAGGACTTCAAACAGTTGGTCTCTCCGCGAATCACTATCTGGGATCCGATGAAAGACCGCACCATCGACTATGAAAATCTAAAACAGGACTCTGGTCTGGAGCCATCCAAATGGGTAGATATCATGGCCCTTGCCGGTGATTCCTCGGACAATATTCCAGGGGTTCCAGGCATAGGGGAAAAGACGGCCATAGCGTTAGTCAAGGACTTCGGGAGCCTGGAGGGCGTCTTCAGGAACCTTGACAAGGTAACCAGAAAAAGGCTTCGGGAAGACCTGGCTACTTTCCGCGAGCAAGCCATGTTAAGCCGTCGCTTAGTGGCAATCAATACTGAGGTTCCACTGTCTGTGAAACTGCCTTTACTCAAGGTCAAAGATCCTGATGGGGAGAAACTGGCCCATCTATTTAGGGATCTGGAGTTTCAGAGGCTTCAAAAACAATTTCCTGTTAAGACCGACCTGAGCAAAAAGAGCTATCGCGTGATTCTGGACCAGGAAGCCCTCGAGGCACTCATCAATGAGTTGAAGCAGGCAGGGATGTTTGCCCTTGATATAGAGACAACGGCAACAGATCCCATGCTGGCCGACATCGTGGGGCTGTCGTTTGCATGTCGGCCTCATGCAGCAGCCTACATTCCTTTAGGGCATCATTATTCGGGCGTGCCTGACCAGCTTGAACAGGACCAGACCCTTGCGAAGCTCAAGCCCCTCCTTGAGGATCCGAACGTGCCGAAGGTGGGGCAGAATATCAAATACGACTGGATCGTCCTAAAGCGTCACGGTGTTCAACTTCAAGGGGTCACGTTTGACACCATGGTGGCTTCCTATCTTCTGAATCCCACCCGCCGTGCCCACAACCTGGATGCCATAGCGGCTCAGTATCTTGACCATAAGATGATATCGTATGAGGAGGTCACCGGTGGCAGAAAGGGCCACAAAGGTTTTGATCAGGTCTCAATAGAAGATGCGGTGCGTTATTCTGCCGAGGATGCGGATATCACCTTGATGGCCCATCATGTGTTGAAACCCAAGCTGCACGAGGGCGGCTTTGATGCTCTCTTTAGAGACGTGGAGATGCCGCTCGTAAGCGTGCTTGTGGATATGGAGATGTCAGGCATCTGCGTCGACAGTGATCGGTTGAAGGCCATTTCAAAGGACTTTGAACGTCAACTTCAGGCCATGGAGGACCGAATATACGGTATCGCCGGAGAAACCTTCAACATACAGTCCCATCAGCAACTGGGCCGGGTACTGTTTGAAAAGCTTAAACTCCCTATTCAAAAGAAGACGAAGAAGAAGACCGGCTATTCCACTGACGTGGACGTGCTCACAACGCTGTCGTTAGAACATGAACTTCCCGCACTGGTTCTTCATTACCGATCGCTTGCCAAGCTCAAGTCCACATATGCCGATGCCCTTTTGGATCTGATTCATCCAAAAACCAGACGCATCCACACATCATACAATCAGACTGTCACAGCGACAGGGCGTCTAAGTAGCAGCGACCCAAATCTTCAGAACATTCCCGTGCGGACCGCGGAGGGACGAGAGATCAGGGCTGCCTTCATTCCACGCAAAGGCTGGTCCATGCTCTCTGCTGACTATTCTCAGATAGAGCTTCGGCTTCTTGCTCACTATTCTGGGGATCCGATCCTTGTTGAGGCATTTGAGGAGGACCAGGATATCCACGCACGCACGGCGGCCGAAGTCTTTCAGTTGCTTCCCGGTATGATCACACCAGAGATGCGCCGTCAGGCCAAGGTCATCAATTTTGGCATTATTTACGGCATGAGCCCCTTTAGGCTTTCCAGGGAACTGGGGATTACGCAGAAGATGGCCAAAATCTATATTGATAACTACTTTACCAGATACAAAGGGGTGAGGTGCTTTATAGACGAAACCATAGAAGAAGCCCGGCAATCAGGTAAGGTCACCACGCTGCTGGGCCGCCACCGGCACTTGCCGGACATCTTGAGCAAGAACCGCACGGCACGCGAGTTTGCTGAGCGCACTGCAGTCAATACGCCCCTTCAAGGCACGGCTGCAGACCTCATCAAGTTGGCCATGGTGCGTATCTATCGAAGCCTTGAACAAAGAAGTCTCAAAGCCAAAATGCTTCTGCAGGTGCATGATGAATTGGTATTCGAGGTGCCGCCGCCCGAGCTAGAAACTGTGGTAGAATCGGTCACCACGCTGATGGAGGGGGTTTACCAGCTAAAGGTTCCGCTCAAGGTCGACATAAAGACAGGTAAGAATTGGGCAGAAGTGCATTAGCCGCGCTTCAAAAACAAAGAGGCTCAAGGACTATTCCTCTTCTTGGATGCTGTGATCTATGACTGCCTCTTTTACGCTCTTGTAGATGCTCTTGAAGGTATCGTCAAAAGAAGCAGGAGAGACGCGACCCACCTCAATAAATTTGGCAACAATCTCTTTTGCTACTTTTAAGACCTGTTCGTCGAGCGATCTCATAATGGGCCCTCCTTTAAATAGCAGCTGTCATGTATATGTCCGGATTGGTCTGATGGAACACGCCTCTGCTCTCGCCGGTTTGACCATTGTTGAGCCTTCT
>JASFIH010000188.1:0-3210 GCA_050122775.1 Deltaproteobacteria bacterium | reverse complement strand
TACAGAGGCCATATTGCCAAGGGCGGTTGGATTGGTAATGCCTTGATTGGCTAAACCATCCGAAACAAGGATTACCTTAGCAAGGTTTCCGTTTCTCCTGGCTCCCATAAGCACGTTGATTCCTTCCTGAAGGCCCGCTCCAAGGTTGGTCCCTCCATCAGCTGAAATTTCCTGAATGGTCGAGGCAAGAAGCATTCGATTGGTCGCTGTGACTGGCAACAGATTGGAATGCCTTCTGACACCATTAGAGTATGAGACCAACGCAAACCGATCCCTTTTCGACAAATTGGCGAGGAGGTCCAAGACGGCCTGCTTGGCATCTTGAATCTTTCTCCCTTGCATCGATCCGCTGCGGTCCAAAACGATCACGAGGTCAACATGTCGGGCATCTTTCTGATGAAGTTCCGGAACATCATCCGCATGCAGGGTAAGCGAAAGGCCGACGGTTCCGTCGCCTCCGCACATGACCTTGTCCTGGGCAAGATGACCCGAAAGCGTCAAAATACCGGATTTCGCCACCACGCTTGGGCTTGGTGGCACTTCACCGTTTGAATAGGCCATCGCCACACAAGTGACGGCTATCAAACATCCTACTAGCAACAACGGTCTCACATAGTTTCCTTTCATGGTTCTTCTCCTTTCTGTTGAAGGTTAATGGGGATCCCGCCTTTTGAAGGCAATGATAGAACGCGCAGCGATTGGAACACAATTCAAAGAAGTGTAAAAAATCATTAGGTTTTTTTTACACAAGTTTTACTTTGAAACCTGAGATGCCTGTTATAAAATGAAAACCAATAGGAGGCGTAAAACCTGATGCAGAAAGACAGGGCCAAGATACTGGTGGTGGAAGACGACCAAGCCATCCTTCACGGACTTCTCGATGTCCTTATTTTCAACGGTTATGACGCAACAGGCGTGGAAGATGGTGGAGAGGGACTGCACAAGGCCCTGGATGAGAGATACGACCTGATTATCCTGGATGTGATGCTACCCACGCTTGATGGTTTTTCCATCTGCGACGAGGTACGCAAAAGGAAGCCTGATCAGGGGATCATCATGTTAACAGCCAAGGGTTCAGAGGACGATATCGTGGAAGGATTTAAGGCCGGGGCCGACGACTATGTGAGCAAGCCTTTCTCTCTTCGCGAATTGATGGTTCGGGTGGAAGCCCTCCTCCGGCGGCTGGGAAAGAGCGTTGGTGACGAGCAACTCCAGATTCAGGGCGTCTTCTTTGATGGAAAAACACTTGTGGCAACCTATGGTGAGCATTCTACAGAACTCACCAGAAGAGAGATGGACATTGTGGCGTATTTGCACCGCCATGGGGATCGAATCGTCTCAAAGAAGGAGCTTCTCAAGGAAGTGTGGCACTATGCCGATACAGGGATCGAGACCCGAACCGTGGATATCCACATGCTCAAGCTTCGAAAGAAGATTGCATCACTCATTGGAGAGGCTCCGCTGATAAGGACAATTCGGGGCGAAGGATACCGTTTGGAGCCTGAAGCATGAAAAAGTTGAGATTGTTGATCCTGGTTTTCTGTGTTGCCCTATTGATCCCACTGGCATACTTCGTGTTACGGACATACCGGAGCTTGGAACAGGAAGAAAGGGCTGAGCTTCGCTATTTTGCTGAAGCCCTGTTTGACAAAATAGAAGAGGAACTTGGTGCTCTGGTTGTAAGAGAGGAAGACAGGGCCATTGACGAATACACATATCATTACCTCCCTAAGGACGAGGCTTCAGGAACTGACACTGCACGCCTGTCTCCCCTTTCCCGGCTTCCGGCAAAGTCCTACATACTAGGGTACTTGCAGAATAACCCAGACGGTTCGTTTCAGACACCGATCGTGGAGAACAAGGACGATGTCCCCCCAGATCGGTCTCATCTCGTGGCAAGGCTGAATGATGTTAACGAGATCTTCAACCTGAAGCGGACGTCGGTCCCAGAGAGATACGAAACCCAGCCACCAGAAGTCCTTGTTTCAAGAGAGAGAGAAGAAGTTCCCGCTTTCGCAGAAAAATACTTGAGCTTGTCCCGCCCTCAAAAACAGAAAGTCCACCTCGGCCAAGAAAAGAAGAGAGTCGAGGAGATCACTGCCGAAAAAGCATTCAATCTTGCACAACGGGCTGACAAGCAAACCCTGAGCGAGGGACTCCAACAAGAATGGTCCGAGGCTGATCAGCATATTGCGACAGATGCCATTGATCAAAAGGCCGGGACCGTTCGTGGGGAAATGTTGCCTGACAGAGAACAGGGGGCGTACTGGGCTGAGCCTGCAAGTGACTTACCTTCGGCCTTGCCTCCGGACACGAAGAAGCTTCAAGTAGAAGTAGACCCCATGCAATCTGTCTTCATCAGTGACCTTGAGATTTTTGTCTTTCGCCGTATTGTTATCAACAATCAGGTTTATCGTCAGGGTTTTGTGCTCGTTGTGAAGGACTTCTTGGACTACCTCACAAGGGAATTTTTTGTCAGGGAACCTATGGCACGCTTTGCGAGTCTGGATATCAAGGTGATGGATCAACAGCGCGAAATTGTGGGGGTTCATGCCGGCGCCCTTGCTCAACATCCGAGCTTCTCGCTGCATCGGAGCTTTCCCCGTCCCTTTTCGTTCCTTCGCGCCATGCTTACCTGTGACCAAATCCCCCGCTCCGCTGGCCGCAAGACGCTGAATATTATGATCACGGTGCTTGCCGGAATTATTCTCTTGGGGCTATTTGCCATCTATCAAAGCGCAAGGGCCGTCGTGGCGTTGTCTGAGAGGCGATCTGATTTTGTGTCATCGGTCACACATGAGGTAAAGACACCGCTCACCAATATTCGGATGTATATCGAAATGTTGGAACAGGGTATCGCGCGTGACCAGGAGCGGGAACAAGAGTACTTCCGGATCCTTGGCTCGGAAAGCGCTCGCCTCACCCGTCTCATAAACAACGTGCTGGAATTCTCGAAGTTGGAGAAGAAACAAAGACATCTCGATCTGCAGGAAGGCACCTTTGAAGAAGTCATTCAGGAGGTCAAAGATATCATGCGTGAAAAGCTCCGACAGGAGGGCTTTTCCCTGGAAGTGGAGAAGAAAGATGTTCGGCCCTTCAAGTATGACCGCGAGGTCATGGTTCAAGTTCTGACTAACCTGATTGAAAACAGTTTGAAATTCGGCAAGGGTTCCACCATCCGGCAGATTACGTTACGTCTCTGGCCCGAGG
>JASFIH010000187.1:0-3216 GCA_050122775.1 Deltaproteobacteria bacterium | reverse complement strand
TTTCCGGTCCAGCATCTTCATGAAACGCTTTCAACGTTTGGATGGGCGGTTGTGGGTGTTTTTCTTATACTCCAAATGAAGTTCAATCTCATGGTTCTGGGAGCCCTTGTGGCGCCCCTGGCCACTTTGTCGATGGCCATTGCGTCCATTCTGCCACGACCCCCGGTCGAATTAGCCCCCCTTTTCAGGAGCCTGTGGAGGACATTTCACATTGGAACCCTCATTCTGGGCCTTGCCGCTTTTGCCATCGCATTCCTGGTAGGAATTTTGTATTTGATTCAAGAAGGGGCCATTAAGCAAAAGAGACGAGGCTTCTTCTTCCGCCGCCTTCCGTCTCTGAACCTCCTTGATTCAATGGGATACACATGTCTCATTGTGGGATTTCCCATGTTGACCTGCGGGCTGATTACCGGGGTCATCTATGCTCAGATGGTCCACGGCCGATTCTGGAGCTGGGATTACAAAGAGATTTTGGCAGGGATCACTTGGCTGGTCTACGCGGCCCTGCTGCACGAACGTCTCGCCGTGGGCTGGCAGGGCAGACGGGCGGCCCTGATGACCATTGGAGGGTTCACGGTACTTGTCGTTACGTTTCTCTTTCGCTTTTTGGGATAACTGTTTCTTGGAGGTTTAGCGCCACGCCGCAGTGACGAAGAATGAGGATAACGCTGCGGATGAGCGTTTTCCCATAGCCTCCGAGGGTCATGATGGAAAAGAGCACTATCGTAGTCATCGGGCTGAATCATAAGACAGCACCAGTGGAGGTTCGTGAGTGTCTGGCCTTTAGCCGTGAAGACAACCCGAAGGTACTGGAGAAGATGCGTCAGGAGCCGTACGTCGATGAAGTGGTCCTCTTCTCCACGTGCAACCGTGTCGAGTTTCTCCTCTCAACAAAAGACACTTCCAAGGCAGCGGAGGCAGTCAAGAATTTCCTCGCTGAATTCAAAAAGACGCCTCGCCACATCTTTGAACACGCCCTTTACATATACGAGGGCGATGAGGCGATCGGCCACATCTTCCGTGTCGCATCAAGTCTGGATTCCATGGTCGTTGGAGAACCCCAGATCCTTGGACAGATAAAGGACTCTTACGAGGAGGCAACCAATCACAAGACCTGCGGGGTCATCCTAAATCGGCTCATGCACCGGTCTTTCTCCGTGGCCAAAAGGGTGCGAACCGAGACCGGCATTGGTGACCATGCTGTCTCCATAAGTTATGCAGCAGTGGAATTGGGCCGTAAGATCTTTGGTGAACTGGAGGGAAAAGCCGTTTTGCTCATTGGTGCGGGCGAGATGGCAGAACAGGCCGTGGAGCATCTGGTAACAAATCGTGCCTCGCCCATTTTTGTTGCAAACCGTACCTTTGAGCGAGGCCTTGAGATTGCGGAAAGGTTTCACGGCACGGCTATCCGATTTGAAGAGATCCGGGACCACCTGAAACAGGTGGACATCGTCATTAGCTCTACAGGCGCCCCCCATTACGTTCTGGTGCGTGATGATTTCAAAGGTCTCATGCGCGCCCGTAAGAACCGCCCCCTTTTTTTCATTGACATTGCCGTACCCCGAGACATAGACCCTGAGATCAACCGCATTACCAACGTGTATGTCTATGACATTGATGACCTCAAGGGGGCCATTCAGGAAAACATCGAGGAGCGGAGACAGGAGGCACTCAGGGGAGAGCGCATTGTGGATGCCGCTGTAGTGCAGTTTCGAAGATGGTTCCAGTCTCTCGATGTGGTGCCGACGGTCATTGCGTTGAGAGAAAAGGTGGAAGAAATCCGGCAGGCAGAGCTGAAGAAGACTTTCAGCGCACTGAGGCTGACATCTGAGCAGGATAGGGCTGCTATCGAGAGGCTTACAGCGGCCCTTGTCAAGAAGATCCTCCATGACCCGACGGTCTTCTTGAAGGAAAGTGGACATAAGGACAAGAAACCCCTTTACCTGGACATCACCCGGAAGCTCTTTAATTTGGATGAACGCAATGAGCTGAAGCGGGACCACATCGAGAACGACAAGCAAGGAGGAGACTCTTGAAGAAAAAGGCAGCCTTTCTTTTTCCCGGACAAGGATCTCAGGAAGTCGGTATGGGTCTGGACCTCTATGAGGAGTACGATTTTGTACGCGAGATCTTTGACATAGTTGACGACGTAACCAAAACCCGCATCTCCCAATTGTGCTTCAAGGGTCCCATGGAGGAGCTCACGCTCACGGTAAACTTGCAGCCTGCGGTAACAGCAGTGAACCTGTCATGCCTCACAGCCTTAGAGCATGAGGGCATCAAGCCCGATTTTGCCGCCGGTCACAGCCTCGGCGAATACACGGCTTTGCGGGCCGCCTCGGTGGTCAATTCAGAGGACACTCTCAGACTGGTTTTCAAACGGGGCCATCTCATGCACCGAGAAAGTACCAAGCACAAGGGGGCCATGCACGCTATTGTGGGTTTGGATATCGATACGGTTCGCCAGATCGTCGGTGAAGCCCGCAAAGCGGGCGTTGTGGCTATAGCCAATCACAATACCGCAGAGCAGATCGTTATAACAGGGGCCCCGGATGCGGTGGAAGCCGCCTCTGAAGCCGCCAAGAGCCAAGGGGCCAAGGCGATTCCTCTTAGAGTCAGCGGGGCGTGGCACAGTGAGTTGATTCGGGGCGCCGAAGGAGACTTCAGGGGGTTTCTGGAAACATTCCCCTTTAATGAGCCGAAATTGCCTGTCTTGTTCAATGTGACTGCCGAGGCCGAATCAGACCCAAACGAGATCAAGGAAATCATGGCAAGGCAATTGTGCAGCCCTGTTCGTTGGTTCGACTCAGTACGCAAAATGCAGGACGAAGGCATTCAGGTCTTTGCCGAAGTGGGCCCCAAGAAGGTGTTGACCGGTCTACTCAGGAAGATTCTCCCTGATACGTATGAACATGAGGTCTATAACGTGGATGGCATGAAGGGATTGGAGGCTTTTCTGAAGGCTGTAACCTGAGCCAGGTCCAGGGGGCGCAGGGGGAAAGAATGTTTTGATAAAAGGGGTTTGTGTCATGCGTAATGAAAAGTCGGCAGATGCCTACAAGGGTTTTTTGGAAGATATCAGTCAATTCTCTTCTGAAAGGGCGGAAAGGGCAGCTGCCCAGCAGGAGGGGGAACAGGCCGGTGAAGCAGCTCCTGTAGGACAGCGCGTCCAGAGGATTCGAGAAGAAAAAGGCCTGACCTTAGAGGATGTTTCGC
>JASFIH010000186.1:0-3231 GCA_050122775.1 Deltaproteobacteria bacterium | reverse complement strand
GAAGTAATGTTAAAAAAGTGATCGCGGCAACACGCGTATTACTTCTGCGGGAATCTCTTCTGCATTATGTTTCAAAGAATTTTTGGCAAGGCGAATCGTGGTTAAGGAGAGCACCCAATTGCCTGTAACGTTCAGAGAGCTCTCGTTCAAAGGTTGGGGCAAATTCGTTTCGCAGGCAGTCAGTCACCAATTACCATCTCCACCAATGGCACAGCTGCTTGACGGATCGGGGTATTTCTCGGAACGACTTGACGGAGACATCGGAGTGAAGAGAAATACCTGGACCCCTCCTACGCAAAGGCGGTAGATGCCGAACAGAAGCGATTGACCTAACCCGAAGAAGAGGTTTCCAC
Organism: Deltaproteobacteria bacterium; assembly: GCA_050122775.1. Taxonomy (GTDB): domain Bacteria; phylum Desulfobacterota; class Desulfobacteria; order Desulfobacterales. Next base: position 2,878 of record JASFIH010000186.1, on the reverse strand, counting down.
GCCAGAAGAATCGGAACAATCTCATGAGAATCAGTACGGTCTGGCAACCGCCGTACACCCCTATGCTGGCGGGATCTGCTGAGACTTAAAGAAGACAGCCCCGAGGGGAGGCAAACTGACCGTCAGCGTGTAAGGACGGCCGTGATGACGCATCGGTTCCGCCTCTACCCCTCCCCGGTTACCAAGGCCGCTCCCGCTATAGTACTCGGCATCACTGTTCAGTATCTCACGCCAAAAGCCACCGCGTGGGGCACCAACCCGATAATTAAGGCGGGGCACCGGTGTAAAATTGCATGCAATGATCACCATGTCCTCGCTCGCATGTCCTTTGCGCATGAGGCTAACCGTGCTCTGTAGGGCGTCATTACAGTCGATCCATTCAAAGCCGCTGCCGTCAAAATCGAGTTGATGAAGCGCTGGTTCATTCTGGTAGGTACGATTTAGATCTCGAACCCAACGTTGAAGTCCAGCATGGAGGGGATATTCAAGAAGATGCCAGTCGAGGCTAGTTTCATGATACCACTCGCTCCACTGGCCGAATTCTCCCCCCATGAAGAGAAGCTTTTTGCCCGGCTGGGCATACATGTAGCCAAACAAAAGCCTCAGGTTGGCAAACTTCTGCCAGTCGTCTCCTGGCATCTTTGCCAGAAGGGATCCCTTTCCGTGAACCACCTCATCATGAGAAAGCGGGAGGACGAAATTCTCGTGAAATGCGTACAGCATCCGAAATGTCAGCTTGTGATGATGGTATGTTCTGTGCACAGGGTCCTTTGACATATACACCAGCGTGTCGTGCATCCAACCCATGTCCCACTTCATGCCAAAGCCGAGACCGCCCACGTATGTCGGACGCGATACCATAGGCCATGATGTCGACTCTTCGGCAACGGTCTGCACCTGTGGATACCTTCGATATATCTCATGGTTGAAGCGCCGCAGAAAGTCAATGGCTTCAATATTCTCCTTTCCGCCATACTTGTTTGGAATCCACTCGCCTTCTTTCCGGGCATAGTCCAGATAAAGCATGGAGGCAACAGCATCTACCCGGAAGCCGTCGGCGTGATATTTGTCAAGCCAGAATAGGGCACTGCTGATCAAAAAGCTTCGCACTTCGTTGCGCCCGTAGTTGAAGATGAAGCTGTCCCAGTCCGGATGGATACGCTGGCTAGGCTCAGAGTGTTCAAAGAGATGGGTACCATCGAAAAAGCCGAGTCCGTATTCATCACCTGGAAAATGAGACGGAACCCAATCCAAGATCACTCCAATGCCCTTCTGGTGGAGACACTCAACAAGATACATGAAATCCTGTGGCTGCCCATATCTGCTCGTAGGAGCAAAATACCCCATACACTGATAGCCCCAGGAGCCATAGAAGGGATGCTCCATGACCGGCAGAAACTCCACATGTGTAAAGCCCATGTCGCTCACATAATCAGCCAGCTTGGGACCGAGTTCCCGGTAAGTCAGCGGGCGATTTCCCTCCTCAGCGATTCGCATCCAAGAACCAAGATGCACCTCGTAGATAGTCCTCGGCCCTTCAGGCCGGTTGGAATACCCCCTGTTTGTCATCCACGCCTCATCTTGCCAAGCGTAACTGAGCTCCCAAACGACTGAAGCTGTCTTGGGAGGCACCTCACTGAAAAAGCCAAAGGGATCAGCCTTGTCTACCCGGTAACCGTTGTAGCGTGATTGAATGTGATACTTATATACTGCGCCTGCACCAAGGTTGGGGATAAAGCCCTCCCAGATACCTGACTGGCCCTTGGGGCGCAGTTCATGCCTCTCCCTGTTCCAGTGATTGAAATCGCCTATGACGGATACTCGCTCAGCGTCAGGTGCCCACACAGCAAAGTACGTTCCCGCAACCCCGTTGTGCGTTGCGAGGTGAGCGCCCAGTTTTTCATAAAGATGAAAATGGCTCCCTTCATTGAAAAGGTACAGGTCATCCTCGGACAGGAGGCTAAAGTCGTAGCGTACGCTATTATCGTTTTCCATCTCACCCCTCAATAACAAGCAATCGAATGTTTAACGCGTGAACAGAGATTCTTTTTTCCCAGTTGCAAGTCCCAAGTGGTTTCCTTATGGCTACCCTTTCAAAACAGATCGATAAAGCTCCAGATAGTTCTGGGCGGAACGTCCCCAGGAGAAGTCTTCCTTCATGCCGTTTGCCATGATTGTCTTCCAGGTTTCAGAATTGCTGAAAAGATGCACGGCTTGTTCAATGGCCTCAAGAAATGCATCAGCTTCGTACGGCTCAAACTTGAATCCATTGCCAGTTCCTGTCTGGGGATCAAACGAAACAATGGTGTCATCCAATCCGCCCGTTGCTCGGACGACGGGCACTGTGCCATATTTCAAGGCATACATCTGCGTCAAGCCACAGGGCTCGTATTGAGAGGGAACAAGAAAAATGTCGGCCCCAGCCATAATACGATGGGCCAGGGCCTCGTCAAAACCGATCTTGAGTCCCACGCGTCCTGGATGTCGATCGGCCGCGTCCTGAATGGCTTCTTGAATATGCTGATCACCTGAACCCAGAACCACCAGTCCCACATCCAATGATAGAATGTCGTCCAGAATCTGCACCAAAAGGTCGAGTCCCTTCTGAGCGCTCAGCCGCGAAATCATCCCCAGAACAGGTCGTTCCTTGAGAACCGCGTCAAGGTCCATTTCCTTCATGAGGGCCGTTTTGGAACGCGCTTTTCCTGCCGGCTCTTCGAGTGAGTAATTGGCCGGCACATCCCTATCCGCGGCTGGATTCCACAACCTGTAATCCACCCCGTTTAGTATGCCATGCAACGAAGCCCGCCTCCCCCTTAGGACACCCTCCATCCCCATACCGTATTCAGAAGTCTGAATCTCCTGACTGTATTTCGGG
>JASFIH010000185.1:0-3283 GCA_050122775.1 Deltaproteobacteria bacterium | reverse complement strand
CTCGTCTCGAAAAACCACCCTTTTCCTGTCGTTGATCGCATACACCTCAAAACTCTTGATGCTGGTATCCATTCCAATGTAAATCATCTTATAGGCCCCCTTTCTCGTTGGTCTTTCTTCTTGCTAACCAACTGTCGGGCCTTCACGCTTGACAGTCAACCCTCGCGTGAAGGGGGGCCTATTCATAGAATCTCCTTTCTTTTTAAAGGAACCTGTCTGGCGCACGACCGGCTCCACCGGTGAGGAGGGATGGAGAATGAAAGGCCATCACTTTCTGTTTCTACTCGTAGTCCCCCTGTCTTCCAACATCGATTCTGGCATTTCGCCTGGGTGGATGTGTCCTTGCTTTAGGCCTGGCATGCTGAACTGTGGCTCATTCAGGCGGTTGCGTATGAAGGCTGCCAGGACATCCTCGACTCCACCCACAATGCCCCCCACCACATGAATCCCTGAGCTTTCAAGCATCGTCTTGAGGAGGTCGCTAATGCCAGCACAGATCAAGATTCTTACGCCCCCTCTAGCAAGTGCACTTACCCTGTCACTGGGTGGGAGTGCTTTAAGATGCAATACGGTTCTTTCAACTTCACGGTTGTTCTCCAAGTTGATAAGCAAAACGCAGTCAGAAAAGTCAAAAACCGGAGCTATCCGCGAACGGTACGCGGGTATGGCAACTGTCGTCATGTGAAGCGAAATCCATCCTTCCGTCTTTCTATGAGATTGTCTTCCTGACGCTTTCTGTCTACCCTGCTGTTTCTCGGTTGCGCAGGTCAGCCAGAGAAACACTTACGGGAACGCTTTCAAAGGGTGTCCACTCCACAGGTTTTTCGGTCAGCGCCTTCCTCATGATCCTCAGGACACGACAGCAAATGGCGTTCACAGTCAGCCGATCTTCACGATTCTTCCTGTGTTGCTTCATGATTACCTCCTTGTGACCATGATGCTAATTGGTCGGGTGATTTGTCTGATTGAGGTCAGAAGCTCACCACAGTATCCATAATGTCCCGCTCGGATTCGATTACTCCTCCGAACCGATTGGAATGGTGACAACCGGGACCGGAGACTTCTCCATCACCTTCTTGGAGACGCTGCCCACACGGAAGTCCCCCTTCTGTCCCCGCTTTGCCATAACCACCATGTCCACCTTGGCTGTTTCTATAAGCTTCAAAATCTCCTCGGCTGGGTCGCCTATGGCAATATGCTTGATATAGTGCGGACAATCGTCCAGATACTTGGTGCAGATTTCATTGAGCCGCTTTTCAGCCGTCTTCTTCTCCCATTCGTGGATCTTGTCGATGTGAGAGCGATCAAACTCGCCGTAGTAGGGTTCGTGATACGCAAGCTCTTGGATGACATAGAGTACATGAATCTCGGTGTCGTACTTCTCTGTAAGAGATGTCACATAAGGAAGCGCCCGCGCCGCATTTTTCGAAAAGTCCGTGGGCCACAGAATTGTTCTTACTTCCATCTTTACACCTCCTTGCTGTTCACACGTGTTTGTGCAAAAACAAAGGAGAAAAACCGTGTATGATCAGAGCCTCACCGGGAAAATCACCCCATAACATTGTGGCTCTTGGGGCGCCGTTGTTGGTTTTCTAGAGCGCAATCTGCGTGCCAAAATATGGCCCTTGTTCATAGAATGTCCCAACATATTGAAATGCACAGATATTAAGGTTTTCTGACCTCTCATATGGCCCGGGCAGCAAACGCTTGAATCGACACAGTGCACCGAAAAGCGGCTTACTCTGGGAACAAACTGAACCCAAATTCTTGACACTGCGCTGTTTTTGTTGGTAACAATGCAATCACGGCCATCGCCTGCGGCAGGCGGCACGATTAAACCAGCAGCCAACAGGAGCATGGTATGGATCGATCCAAACGATCCCTTATGCGCCAGCATCAGGTGATACTCGATAGTATTGAAGATGGCGTTTTTACTGTCGACCTGGGATGGCGCGTTTTGTCGTTCAACAAAGCTGCCGAGCAGATTACGGGTATCCGCCGAGAGGATGCCATCGGCCGGCTATGTTATGAAGTTTTCAGGGCCAATGTGTGTGAGTCTGGATGTGTGTTGCGTCAGACCATCAAGACAGGAAAGCCCATTCGCAACATGCCTGTGTATATCGTCCGCGCGGATCACAAGCAGATGCCTATCAGTGTCACGACGACAGTCCTCAGGGACGAGGCAGGGCAGTTGATTGGAGGCGTGGAGACCTTTCGAGATTTGTCAGCAGTACACGAACTCAGAAAGGAGCTTCAGAGACATCGCTCCTTCAGCGATATCATCAGCAAGAACGCGGAAATGCAGAGACTCTTTTCCGTGCTTCCCCAGATTGCTGAAAGCGATAGTGTGGTACTGATTGAAGGAGCAAGCGGAACGGGCAAGGAACTGTTTGCTAGAGCCATTCATAACAACAGCCTGAGAAAGAAAGGGCCTTTTGTGGCGGTAAATTGTGGGGCGCTGCCTGACACCTTGGTGGAATCCGAGCTGTTTGGTTACAAGGCGGGTGCGTTTACCGACGCGAAAAGGGATAAGCCCGGCCGTTTTGCTCTGGCCCAAGACGGGACGATATTCCTGGATGAAATAGGAGACATTTCCCAGGCAGTGCAGGTAAGGCTCTTACGCGTGCTGGAAGCAAAGGTTTATGAGCCTTTGGGTTCGACAAAGACAGTGCAGACAAACGCCAGAGTGATAACCGCGACCCACCGGAACTTGGAGAAAGTGGTGCAGGAAGGCCAGTTCCGAGATGACTTGTATTACCGTATCAATGTCATCAAGCTTTCGATCCCTCCACTTTCAAAACGCAAGGAAGACATTCCTCTCCTCGTGGACCATTTTGTCAACCGCTTTAACCAGCTCATGGGTAGGCAGATTATAGGTCTGTCGCAAGAGGCATTGGCTGCCTTCATGATCTATCCCTGGCCTGGCAATGTGCGGGAACTTGAAAACGCTATCGAACATGCCTTTGTTCTGTGCTCCGAAGACCTCATTGGACTTCAACACCTTCCTCTGCGGGTGGTTCCTGAAAACCAATCCGTCCTACTACCTGTTGGCCTGACGCTGAAGGAAGTCGAAAAGAAGGCTATCCGTGAAGCGCTCGACAGAAATCAGTGGAAAAGAGTTGCGACGGCCAGGGAACTCGGTATCGATAAGAATACCTTGCGCCGTAAGATAAAGCGCTTCGGCATCGTTGAGCCTGATTAGAAGTCATTTCAAAACCCCATCTAACGCCCGATGGCCATGTTGAGAACCTGTTGTTTTGCCATGCAAAACCTAAACACAAGC
>JASFIH010000184.1:0-3287 GCA_050122775.1 Deltaproteobacteria bacterium | reverse complement strand
GAAACTGGAGGTCTTGAAGCGCACTTTTCAGACCTTTCTCACAAATCACTGGCAGGCGGGGAAACAGAAAACAAGTCGGCGGAAAGAATTTGAGAAATACATCGAGAGGGAAGGGTCCTTGCTGGACAATTTCGCCGCATTCTGCGCCATTGATTCGGTCTTGCGCTCACGTCAACCAGGAATATGGATCTGGTCACAATGGCCTCCGGAGTACCAAAGAGCAGACACGGAATCCGTGCGAGAGTTTAAAGAAGAACACTGGCGAGAGGTCCTCTTTCACAAGTTTATTCAGTGGCAACTTGAGAAACAGCTATCGCGGGTGCAAAAGCGTGCCAGAGACCTGGGAATGTGCATTGGTTTGTTCCACGACTTGGCTCTGGCTGTGGATCGGTTCAGCGCTGACTTCTGGGCCTACCAGGATTTCTTCATTGCCCGGCTCCGGGTAGGTGCTCCTCCTGACGCATTTTCTCAGCACGGCCAGGACTGGGGTTTTTCTCCGCCGAACACAGAAAGACTTCGGCAAATCGGTTATGATTTATTCATCAAAGAGATTCGGCGGAACTGTGCGTCTGGAGGCGCCCTGAGGATCGACCATGTCATGAGGCTCTCTCGCCTCTACTGCATACCCGAAGGCATGCCGCCAAGAGATGGCGCTTATGTCCTACAACCGTTTGAAGACCTCCTAAGAATTGTGGCGCTGGAGAGTGTTAAAAACCAAGTAATCATCGTTGGTGAAGACCTCGGAACGGTGCCGGAAGATATGCGGAGTCTGCTGGCTCAAGCCAACGTCCTTTCTTACAGACTTCTTTATTTCGAAAAGGATAACCAGGAGAATTTCATTTTGCCTCAACATTATCCGGAACTGGCGCTCGTCACGGTTACAACCCATGACCTGCCAACGCTATTCGGTTTCTGGACAGGGAGGGATATTGGGGTTCGGGCCAGCAGGGGCATCTTTGACACCCAAGCTGCTGTCTTGACAGCTTCTGAAGAGAGAGAGGCGGACAAAAAGAAGTTGTTAGCCGTGTTGCAAGATTTGAACCTCCTCTCGAAAGGTTCGGACACGAAGGGAGAGGTTTCTGGTGAGTTTTCAGGTGATCTCCACAAGGCGGTTATCGCATTTCTTGCAATGACGCCTGCCAAGCTATTTGTTTTGAACCAGGAAGATCTGTTCAGGGAGAAAGATCAGCAAAACCTTCCAGGAACCACCGTTGAGTACCCAAACTGGTCCGTCAAGATGAAGTACACAGTGGAACAGCTTAGTAGTGATCCAGAGGCTAGGGCCTTATGTAACATATTTCGGAACATTGTCGAGGAATCTGGGAGAATAAAATGATGAACGTGAGGTGAGCCATGGAAAAAGAGATACACGGGGGCCAGCCGCCCTTAAGGCCAGGGATTTCAACAGAATTGAGACTAGATATCGCGAGGAAGCAAAAGATCAAAAAAGATCATTGGTCAAGAGAAGAAAAGCTATTGGAACAGAGCCAAAAGGCTAGAATCAAAGAAATCTACCGGAGAATACTGAAGGACGAAGACTTTAACAAACAGAAGAAAGCTGACAAGAAGATAGGAGGCGTTCGAGGCAAATTCCACCCATCACTTGACAGGACCCGAAAGCGTACCTGAGTCTCTCATATTCGCGAGACGGGTGCCAAAGAATAGGGGCATGGCAGGGAGCGTCAAGCGTCCTCTCGCTCCACTTTGTCGGCTGAGTCCATGACAAGGATTGAAGTTCAGATTTATGAAATTCAAGATCCCGTGGAGGCCGAGGCCGTCATCGGGCTTGGTGTCGATCGCATCGGAAGTGTCATACTCTCTGAAGAGCATTGGAAGATCCCGGCCATCAGGAAGGCTGTCTTCATTGCAAGGGAAGCAGGCGTCAAGCATAGTCTTATTCCACTTTTCCAGACAAAGCACACCTTGTTTCAGGTCATTGCCTACTACAACCCACACATCATACACTTTTGCGAGGCGCTGACTGATGAACAAGGCTCCGTGATGCCGCACGAGCCCCTGGTGGAACTGCAAGGCGCCATCAAAGAGCATTTTCCTGACATTAAGATCATGCGAACCATTCCTGTTGGTCTCCCCGAGAGGAGCCGAGGAATTCCAACCATAGAAATCGCCGGGCGCTTTGAAGGTGCAAGCGATTTGTTTCTCACCGACACCTCCATTGGCAGCGAGCCGGTAAGCGGATTCATTGGGATTACCGGACGCACCGGTGATTGGGCGGTTGCCAGGCAACTCGTTGAGTCAACCGCCGTTCCGGTCATCCTGGCGGGTGGACTGTCTCCCACCAATGTCTATGATGCTGTTATGGCGGTCAAGCCATTCGGCGTGGATAGCTGCACGGCAACCAATGTTGTTGGAATGAACGGGAAACCCGTCAGATTCAAGAAAGATTATGACCGTGTCGAGGCATTTGTTCGGGAAGTACGTCGCGCTGAAAGAGACCTCTCCCCTCATACATGACCTCCATGTGAAGACAAACCCGCGTGCCTATTGGTCAAAGCCTTTTGACGAAGCGAAACAATGGTGAAGACGGTCACAAAACGCTTTTTAAATGGGGCTGAAACTGCTGCAGGCATAGTTGTCATCATCGATGTCTTCCGATCAAGCAACACAATCCTGATGTTCCTTGCCCGGGGTGCATCGTCTGTTATACCTGTAATGACAATTGAGGACGCACTCAAGCTCAAGCAAAAGCACCCTGATTACATCCTTGCGGGGGAGCGTGAAGGGATCAAAGTGCGGGGCTTTGACATGGGAAATTCCCCGTATGAGGCCTCCAGGATGGAATTGGATGGAAAGCGCGTCATTCTGACAACCTCTGGCGGGACCCAGGTAATACGACGCACGACGCAGGCGCAACAAATAGTCATAGGAAGCTTCGGAAATGCACAGGCGCTGATAAACATGTTGACAATGATCGATCCGCCGCTTGTAACATGGCTTTCCGTTGGTACCGGGGCTGTATCTGATGCCGTTGAGGATGACCTTTGTGCATTGTATTTGCAGGGAACGCTAAAGAGGAGCCCGCAAGATTTCGAGACGATACGGAGCAAAATACTTAAGGGAGATGGCGCCAATCGCCTCAGGCGCCTTAAGCAGGAGAACGACTTCTTCTATTGCCTTGGAGTCGACATTTTTGACTTCGTCCCCATACTCGCAGACCAGGGAGACGTTATGGGGTTTGTCAAGCAGTGGAAGGTGTAGTACTTCAGTTGTTTATCGTGCTTAAGCAATAGTTGAAGTCTGGCGTTAAGTTTCACATCATCAGCCTG
>JASFIH010000183.1:0-3310 GCA_050122775.1 Deltaproteobacteria bacterium | reverse complement strand
TTTTCTTGTTCAAAATATAGGAATAGCAGGTTTTGCAGGACACGAAGTTCTTGGCTGTGAGGTCTCCCCACCGTTCCGGGCGTGACTTCGGGGCCGCTGACCGGTCAAATCACCTTGAATGCCGAGCGTTAATGCAAGTCCCTTTAGACCGAAGAGAACCGATTGTCCCTGTCTCGAAGTTGTTTGTGATATATAGAAGATAACTAACGCTTGAATGTTACCAGAGAATTGGCAATAAGGGAGGCGTGTACATGAGTGAAACTGTAAATGCTTTGAGAAACATCGCTCTGGTTGGTCACGGGGGAGCAGGCAAAACCTCCCTCGCCGAAGCCCTGCTCTTTGACGCGGGCGTTACCAATCGTCTGGGAAGTGTTGATAAGGGCAGCAGTGTGATGGATTTCGAGCCCGAAGAAGTAAGGCGCCAGATCAGCATTAGCGCTGCTTTCCACCACTATATATGGAAAAAACATCGAGTGAATATCGTCGATACCCCGGGAGATGCTAACTTCTTCTCAGATACCCGATCATGTCTGCAGGCGGCCGACGGTGCCGTTTTTGTCATAGAGGCAGTCGAAGGCATAAAGGTGCAGACCGAACAGGCTTGGGAGTTTGCAGACCAACTCGAGATACCAAGAGTGGTCTTCATCAACAAGATGGACCGTGAACGGGCAAACTTTTTCAGAACGGTCAAGGACATAGCAGAGACCTTCACGCCAAAGCCTATTCTCTTGCAGTTGCCAATAGGTTCGGAAGAGAACTTCAAAGGGATTGTCGACCTTATCAGTCAGAAGGCTTATCTCTACGAAGAAGATGGAAAATCAAAGACTGAAGACGTGCCGGCAGAAATGCAAGACCAGGTTGCAGCTGAGCGCGAGGCGCTTGTTGAGAATATTGCCGAAGCGGATGATGCGCTCTTGGAGAAATATTTGGAGGGTCAAGTCCTCACCGATGACGACCTCATGCAGGGGCTTCGCGCTGGTACGCTCAGCCGCGCGTTTGTTCCCGTCCTATGTGGTTCGTCTACAAAGAATATCGGGGTTGATCTCTTGATGGATGGTGTCAACGGTTGCCTCCCCTCTCCTCTTGACCGGGGCCCGAAGGTAGGTTCCCTCCCCGATACGGGAGAGAGCGCGGAGCGGCGGCCTGATCCGGACGAACCCTTTTCCGCTCTGGTCTTCAAGACAATCGCCGACCCATATAGCGGGAGGCTGAGCATCTTCAGGGTGTACTCCGGCACAGTAACGCCGGACGGATCGTTCTATAACGTCGCAAAGGACACCAAAGAGCGTTACGGCCAACTCTTTCAAATTGCTGGCAGGGAGCAAGTCAGCATACCCAAGGGAGGGCCCGGCGATATTCTGGCAGTTGCTAAACTCAAAGAAACGGTTACGGGTGACACCCTGTGCGATGGATCGAACAAAATTCGATTTGAAGGTGTTGAGCCCTTGCCGACCCTTGTATCTTACGCCATCGAGCCAAAGTCTAAAAAGGACGAAGACAAGGTATTTTCGTCTCTTTCCCGCTTGCTCGAAGAGGATCCTACCCTCAGAGTGGACCGCGATGCACAGACGCGGGAGATCATTATCTCGGGCATGGGGCAGATACATATAGAGACCATGATTGAGAAGCTCAAACGCAAGTTTGGCGTGGAGGTCAATCTGAAGACGCCAAAGGTTCCTTATAAAGAGACGATTAAGCAAGCAGTTAACGGCGTTGTATACCGACATAAGAAGCAGACAGGTGGAAGGGGCCAGTTTGCCGAGGTGCACTTTGACATCTCCCCGCTCGAGGAAGGCAAAGGCTTTGAATTCGAAGAGGCCTTGACAGGGATGAACGTTCCCCGCAACTTTGTGCCGGCGGTCGAAAAAGGGATCGTCGAGGCCCTGCAGTCCGGTGTCCTTGCTGGTTATCCGGTTGTGGATGTCAAGGTTCGCTTCTATGACGGCAAATCCCATGATGTGGATTCCTCCGAGATGGCCTTTAAGATCGCCGCATCCATGTGTTTTAAGAAAGGCTTCAACGATGCCAAACCCACCCTTCTTGAACCCATAGTGAACATCAGCGTTACTGTGCCTGAAGACTGCATGGGCGATGTCATAGGAGACCTCAATGCGAGGCGGGGAAGGGTTATGGGCGTGGATGCCAAGGGGAAAAAACAGATTATTCGCGCCCAGGTGCCTATGGCGGAGATTTTGACCTATGCACCGGACCTTACATCCATGACTGGTGGCCGAGCTGCCTTCACCACCACGTTTGACCACTACGATGAGGTGCCCGCTCAGATCCTTCAGAAGATTGTGGAACAGGCCAAAAGCGAAGCGTGACCTACGGTTCTCACAGATATGTTGGTGGCGTTCAAAACGTGTGTTCGTGGTGTATATATCTGAGGGGTCAGGGTATTTCTTTTCACTCCCATGTCTCCAACCTTTGTTTTCGCAGTGACTTAGCCCTTGGGGGATGGTTTTCCCCCTCCGCATTCCACCTTCGTTACACTTCGTTGGCTGCGGCTTCCCCCAAAGCTAAGCCCCGCGAAAACTGAAGGTTTCCGTCAAGTCGTTCCAAGAAACTCCCCGACCCCTCAGTGTGAAGCCTCCACAAACCTCGACAATGGTCGAACCGGCGAGAGCTGAGGCATGCATCGCAAGACCAATCGGAATATTTTGTTGAAATCCAGTATGGGTTTTACCACACGCTGTCAAAGCAGTGCTTGCAAGGACTATAACCGGCCCTGAAGGCATCGTGGTTGGTTTGAAAGATGACCCTGTGTCTGGAGGCTGTAGCTTTTCCAAAGGAGCACGCCGGGCGGTGAAAACGTTTTGAATGACAATTACCCAAGAACGGCCCTTTCTGCATTGGAAGCACCTCCCACATTCCCATCCGTCGTGCCATGGCTTCCTGCTGGAAACGCAGAAGTGTGGCATCGTACTTCGTATTCGGTCTTCGAAAAACAAAGTAGGCCAGACCGCTCTTTACTAACGCGGCATTGACAAAAGAGCCGTCCTTCAAAAAGACATAGGCCAGGACGCGGCCATACTGATCCTTTCTTTCTGTGTCATACTCCAGGCGGACCATCTTTCCGTGTACCAGCTTCCGATTAAAATCTGCAGCCTCAGGACCGAACCTCTGTGCGGGAGTGTCTTGATGGGCAACCTCTGGTGCATTGATACCAATATATCGCACCCTCGTTCCATCCGTTAATACGACGGTATCGCCATCGTCTACCCACCGCACCTGAAAAAGCGAGGAGCCCTCGGCAACTCCATGCGAGCCCCAAAATGCCAGCAGGAAGATCAGGACTGCTGCGTGTCTG
>JASFIH010000182.1:0-3322 GCA_050122775.1 Deltaproteobacteria bacterium | reverse complement strand
GCCACTCATTCCCATAGTGATAGAACAGACCAGCCGGGGGGAACGGGCCTACGACATCTATTCCAGACTACTTAAGGATCGGATTGTTTTTCTGGGGACACCACTGACCGATGAAGTGGCCAATCTTCTCATTGCCCAGCTGCTTTTTTTGGAATCAGAAGATCCAGACAAAGACATTAATTTCTACATCAACTCCCCGGGTGGTATGGTGAGCGCAGGTTTGGCCATCTACGATACCCTGCGGTACGTGAAGCCTGACATTTGTACGCTGTGCATGGGCCAGGCAGCCAGCATGGGTGCTGTGCTGTTGGCTGCAGGAACTGAGGGGAAACGATATGCACTTCCCAATGCGAGGATACTCATTCATCAGCCTATGGGTGCGTTTCAAGGTCAGGCCTCTGATGTGGCCATCCAAGCCAAGGAGATCTTGCGGATGCGGGAGACTTTGAACGAGATCCTTGCCTTCCATACCCACCAAGATATTGAGACGATTCGAAAAGATACAGACCGTGATTTCTTCATGAGCGGCCAAGAGGCCAAAGAGTATGGCATTCTGGATCATGTAATCACGCAGCGCAAAGTGGACCAGGCCTCCAAGGACAAGAAAGCGAAATAGCAGTCCAGGATTCAGAGGGCAGGCTGGCCTGCAGTTTGCATAATTTGCATAAGATGACCCACGACCACGGACTGAGAGCCACGATTTTTAGATTGCGTTTTATGAACGCGGTCTTATAATAATGTTGGTAATCGCTTAAATAACACAAGAAGCCCTGGCCCTGGAAACACAGAACACGTTACATTTTGGGAGGAACACATGACCAAACGAAGAAGTTCCAACGTCAACGGTCTGAGGTGTTCGTTTTGTGGCAAGAGTCAAGACGAGGTCAAGAAGCTGATCGCGGGCCCGGCGGTTTATATTTGCGATGAGTGCATCGAGCTATGCATCGAGATCATTGAAGAAGAATATGAGAAAGAGGCGCGAACGCAGAAGAGGGGTGAATTCCCCACACCTGCGACAATTAAGGCGTTTTTGGATGAATATGTGATCGAACAGGAACAGGCCAAAAAAATACTGGCAGTCGCCGTTCACAACCACTACAAGCGACTGGAGTCGTCAGTCGACGCGGATGATGTGGAGCTGCAAAAAAGCAATGCCCTGTTGATAGGACCCACCGGCTGCGGAAAAACGCTTCTCGCACAAACCTTGGCCAAGTTCCTGGACGTTCCGTTTACCATTGCCGATGCGACATCCCTGACAGAAGCAGGCTACGTAGGAGAAGATGTGGAGAACATCATTCTCTCCCTCCTTCAAAATGCCGACTATGATCTGGAAAGAGCGTCCAAGGGGATCGTTTATATAGATGAAATCGACAAGATCGCCCGGAAAGGGGACAACCCCTCCATAACTCGAGACGTCTCAGGGGAGGGCGTGCAGCAGGCGCTTCTCAAGATCATTGAGGGCACAACAGCCAGTGTGCCTCCCAAAGGGGGGCGAAAGCATCCCCAACAAGACTTTGTCAAGGTGGACACCTCCAACATCCTCTTCATATGCGGTGGGACCTTTAACGGTCTTGATGAGATTATCCAGCACAGACTGGGAGGCAAGGTCATGGGCTTTGGGGCGGATGTCCAGAGCCGCAGGGAACGGAACATCGGCGAGATACTTCAGATGGTCCAGCCTGAAGACCTTATCAAGTTTGGACTTATTCCAGAGTTTGTGGGACGACTCCCGGTGATTGCAGCGCTGGGGGAACTTAATGAAGCAGCCCTCGTCAGAATACTTACAGAACCTAAGAATGCCCTTGTTAAGCAGTTTCAAAAGCTGTTCGAGTTTGAGACTGTGGCTTTGCGTTTCACAGACAGCGCATTGAAGGCTATTGCGGGCAAGTCGTTGGAGCGCAAGTCCGGCGCTCGGGGTCTCAGGGCTATCATGGAAAAGGCCATGCTTGATATCATGTATGAGATTCCCTCCATGCGTGCTGTCAAGGAATGCGTGATCAACGAGGAGGTCATTTTAAGTGGTGAGGAGCCGATTCTGCTCCTGGAACAACAGTCCGAGGAAGTGGCTGCGTCTTAGTAGCGCTCCTGGGTTGTGGAACCCGGGTGTGGTTTTCTGCAGTTCTTGGTTATGTTTAACATATCGAAATTGAAAAAGCCTATGAATGGTTCAGAACAAAAAATCTCCCTTCCCCTTCTCCCACTCAGAGATGTTGTTGTCTTTCCTCACATGGTGGTCCCCCTCTTTGTTGGGCGTTCAAAGTCCGTTAATGCCTTATCGAATGCCATGAGCCTGGACAAGAAAGTTTTGCTTACTACCCAGAAGAATGCCGGTGTGGACTCGCCTGGCGAGAAGGACCTGTACAGTGTGGGGACGATTGGGACCGTGCTTCAACTGCTTCGGCTGCCCGACGGAACGGTTAAGGCCCTGGTGGAAGGCAAGAGGAGGGCACGCCTGGTCCGCATTATTGAAAAGGAGAAGTATGTCCTGGGGGAGGTTGAACCTATTGTTGAACCGGTGGTGAAACAGACGGAGAGTGAAGCTGTCAGCCGGACAGTCGTGCGGATGTTTGAAGACTATGCGAAGATCAACAAGAATATTTCAAAAGACCTCATATCCAACCTGTCAGCCATAGGCGACGTGTCTCAACTGGCCGATACCGTGGCTGCCCACTTTGATTTCAAGATCCGGGATAAGCAGCAGTTACTTGAAACCGTGTCGCCCATCGAGCGCATGGGCCTGCTTTTTCGCCTGATGCAGGCTGAGATTGAAATCTACAAGACAGAGCAGAGAATCAAGGGGCGGGTCAAGAAGCAGATGGAAAAGACCCAGAGAGACTATTATCTCAATGAACAGATGCGCGCCATTCAGAAGGAGATGGGAGCCAAAGACGAACACAAAAGTGAGCTGGATGAACTCCAGTCCCGTATAAAACGTAAACGCCTGCCTAAGGAGGTGGCTGCAAAGGTAAGACAGGAATTCAAGAAGCTCAAACTCATGGCTCCAATGTCAGCTGAAGGGACAGTGGTTCGAAATTACATCGAATGGCTGATCGGTCTCCCCTGGTTTGAACGAAGCAAGCTTCAGACAGATATTGACAAGGCGGAAGCCATACTGGAAGAAGATCACTACGGGCTGGAAAAACCGAAAGAGCGCATCCTGGAATATTTGGCGGTACAAAGGCTTGTCAAGAAGATACGCGGTCCGATCCTGTGTTTCGTGGGCCCTCCAGGGGTCGGGAAGACGTCCCTTGCAAAATCGGTAGCGCGCGCTACAGGACGAGAACTGGTCCGGCTTTCCCTTGGCGGGGTGAGGGATGAGGCC
>JASFIH010000181.1:0-3362 GCA_050122775.1 Deltaproteobacteria bacterium | reverse complement strand
TCCAATAAGTTCTTCGATCCCCCAAAAGGCCATCAAACACGGCGACAGACGTTGCCCTTCTATCGCAGCAGCATCCATTGTGGCGAAAGTAACGCGAGATCGCCTGATGCGGGTTTATGATAATGAATTTCCTGAATATTGCTTTGGCAAGAACAAAGGATATGGTACCCGAGAACACCAAGCTGCTATTCGGGCTTTCGGATACTGCTGCATTCACAGGAAGAGCTTCCGGGGCGTAAGAGAATGCGCAAGGAGCTTGCTGTAATTGGAGACTGTCATCACATATGTTTAGAAAGTGGTTGACAGGGTTAAAAAGCCCGGTCAGCGATGAACGGTGCCAGACCGGTAAAACGGGGGAAGCCCTTGCGGTCAGGGCTCTTAAGAAGAACGGGTACAGGATTATTGCAAGGAACTATCGCTGCAAATTGGGGGAGATCGATATCATCGCTCAAGACGGCGAGGTGCTTGCCTTTGTCGAGGTCAAGGCCCGACGGACAGACGAATTCGGAGGACCCAAATGGGCCCTGACGCCCAAAAAACAGCGCAAGGTATCTATGGTGGCCCTCGAGTACCTAAGAAAGACTAGACAGATGGGGAGACGATCTCGATTTGATGTGGTGGCTGTCCGTCTGATCTCAGAGCGTCCTGACATCGAGATCATAAAGAATGCCTTCGAGCTTGCCTACTGACTGTATTGCCCCTGCCCACACTCCTACAACGGGGACGCTTTTTGTCTTGGCCACGCCCATAGGCAATTTGGAAGACATCACCTTGCGAGCCATTCGTGTCCTGAAAGAGGTGACCCTAATTGCGGCCGAGGACACAAGACACACACGTAAGTTGTTAAAACGGTATAAGATTTCGACACCCATTATCTCATACCACGACCATAACAAGGAGAAGCGCACCCCTGAACTTCTCAGCAGACTCAGGTCTGGAGACTCCCTTGCCCTTGTGACCGATGCGGGGACCCCATCCATATCCGACCCCGGACACTTTCTTGTCCGGGAGGCGATCCGGGCCGCTGTGCCTGTTGTCCCGATCCCAGGAGCCTCAGCACTCGTTGCGGCTCTAAGTGTATCAGGCCTTCCGACAGACAGCTTTGTCTTTGTTGGGTTTGTTCCCCGAAAGACCGCCAAACGGAAAAATCTCCTTGAAGCACTGAAAGATGAGTCCCGAACACTCATTTTCTATGAGTCTCCTCAAAGACTGTTGAGGCTGATGCGAGAGATGCTCGACGTGATGGGGGATCGATGTGCAGTCGTGGCAAGGGAACTGACCAAGATTCACGAGGAGATGCTCAGGGGACCGTTGAGCGGCATCGTGAGAACACTGACCGATCGCCCTTCTTTGAAGGGGGAATGCACGCTTGTTTTGGCAGGATGTGAAGAAGAGGCCGTGGATTTCGACAAGAACGTGGTCTTGGACGACCTAAAGCAATTGCACCTTGAAACAGGTCGTCCTGTGTCGGACTTGGTTAGAGAGGTTGCTAGAAAACACGGTCTGTCGAGGAATCTCGTATATGCGGAAGCTTTGAAACTCAGGAAGGAATAGGACGGTCCTTAGGAAAAACAGCTGTTTTCATCAACTGCAAAAAGGCGTTTGGCTAAAACCAGAGCGATACGCCAAGGGCAATCACATGTGCTTTCATGGTCATCCTAATGTCAAAGTCAACTGGATTGGCGATTTCCGGGTAAGAAGTTCTGCGTAATTTGAATTCGGGTTCAGTTACGAAGTAACGATAGCCTAAATCTACAGAGATGGTGTCAGTTGCATCAAAGGTGAGACCCAGTAAGAATTGATATGCAAAAGCATCTTCACTTAGGTCTCCTTGTTCATTGACTCGTGTTCCAGTTTCTGGCCACAAAAACCCGGGTTCCAATGTGAGGCTGGCATTTTCCAGGTCAAACCATGCCCAGCCCAGCCCAAACCCCGCGTAAGGATGAATCCCACCATAGGGGTGCCTCAAGCAGAAGTTCAGCATGACGTCTCTAACAGCGACGTCTGCTGTAAAGTCCACGGTTGACCCTATGGGATGCAAAAAGAAGGGATCACTTTCAGCCTCCGTCTGCGTAATCATAGAACCCTCAAGTTCGACTACTATTGGCGTCATCCTGCTCCATATCTGAGGCGTGTGGCCAACCCTAACGCCAAGTATGAAGGCGTCTGACAGACCTACATCGGGCAAAGAAAAATGCAGATTCCTCTCATAAGACTCCAGGTCTTGGAGAAATGCTCGGCCAGCCGTAATACCAACGTAATTCACTTTCCCTGACTTTGTCTCCTGAGCCATGCTTAGGGATGGGAACAATCCAAGCCCAGATGTTACAAACAGCAAGAATAATACCTTCATTTCTTCATTTTCCTCCGCACCAAGTCTAGACAGTTATCGGGTTGTTTCAACATAATCGCGAGAGCACCTCTGTTCCGCAGTCACTGGTAAACCCGCAAGATTTGCCTCTTGTCTGTATGGAGATGAATGAACGTCTTATGACGTGAGAGGGTTCTCCTTTGCCAGCACTGCGTCTTTGCCTCTTATATAGTCGTTCTCAAAAATATGTACCGATTGGTCTGAGGGAGCACGTCTCCGCTCTCGCCGGTTTGACCATTCTTGAGCCTTCTGAAGGCTCGCTCCGCTAAAATGCAAAAACTCGTCCCGCCTTGCGGGACTCAGGCAATTTGCATTTTGGCGCTTCGCCTCGCCAAGAAGGCTTCAAAAATGATCAAAATGGCTCGATCGGAGGCCGCATCCTCACTTGAAACGGAACATATTT
The DNA here is from genome assembly GCA_050122775.1 of Deltaproteobacteria bacterium. Lineage (GTDB taxonomy): Bacteria > Desulfobacterota > Desulfobacteria > Desulfobacterales. Next base: position 588 of record JASFIH010000181.1, on the reverse strand, counting down.
ATGAGAATCAGTATAGTTGCATTCAACGGTCATTTCATCAAGGAAAATAGACAAGTCAGAATCACAAAAAGGGTCCAGTGATCCTCATGATTCCGGGATACGGTGGCACAAGGCAGAGCCTCCGTCAGCCGAGTGGTCAAAATACAGTGTTTTTGCCCCATGGATACAGTCTTTGCCCCATTGTCTTCCTATGGAATATCTGGTTTATTCATTACAAAGCGGGAGAAGTCTGGGGCCGGTGGCGACGCGTGTACTCGCCGCACCTATATTGTATAATATTAGGACGAGAACACCGACCTCGGCTCCGGTGCTGCCGCCTGTTTCCGCTCTGACCCCACACGGTGCATGTCTTAGGCCGTAGCTTTACCGAAAGTCTCCCTTTTCAAGAACCGGCAAGTTTCTTGGCCAGGTGACTGTGGATCACCGAGTACACCCCTTTTGGGCACCAACGGCATGGTGTGCAAATATCAATATAATCAGACACTTCCAGCCATATCCTCGCTGAAAAATCGCCCTCAAAGTGTAGCTTTGAACACATATTGAATGAGGGGTATAAGAGCCGTCTTGTTCTGACCATCACAAGCTGTT
>JASFIH010000180.1:0-3377 GCA_050122775.1 Deltaproteobacteria bacterium | reverse complement strand
AGTCTGCTCGCTGAAGCGATCTCAGCCGATTTGATCGTGAAGCCCTTGGCCTCGGAATATGTGGGAGGGCAGTTAACCCGTTACGGCGGCAGCACATTTTTCATGTGGAAGTTCTCATGAAGAAGAAACAAGTCAAGAAGACAAGAAAGAAGCGAACGGTTGAAAAGAAAGTCATCTACTTGATTGGGGAAGGGACAGGGGAGACGATCAATAAAATTGCCAGGGCATCCCTGGCCCAGTTTGCCCACGAAAACGTAGAGATAAAGACATTCTTTATGGTCGAACATGAAAAACAGATTGCACATATCGTGAAGATGGCCGCAAAGGACAAAGCCCTGGTGGCTTTCAGCATCGTACAACCATTACTGAGGAATTTCCTGATTGACGAGGCCACGCAGCGGGGAATATGGGCCATTGATGTCATTGGCGATTTCATTGTGCAGTTGTCAATCTTTTTGAAGGAGAAACCAATGGCAGTGCCCGGGCGGCAATATATTCTGGACGAAGACTACTACCGGAGAATCGAGGGGATTAACTTCGCCGTTAAACATGACGATGGAAAACTGCCTGAGGGTTTAAAACATGCTGATTTGATCCTTGTGGGTCTTTCTCGAACCGGCAAGACCCCCCTGAGTACCTATCTTGCTAACCAGGGATGGAAGGTCGCCAATGTCCCCCTTCATCCGGACATGACAGCCCCAAAGGAGCTATTTGAAGTAGATCAGCGGAGGGTTTTTGGTCTCATTGTGGGTGTTGATACCCTTGTGAGGCTCAGAGAGGCAAGGCTGGTACAGTTAGGCCTGGCACCCTACGCGAAATACGCAGACCCTGTTACAATAGCTGATGAGATCGAGTGGTGCAGCGGGGTCTTTGAGGAGAACCCGCGCTGGCGCACTCTGGATGTCTCGGATAAAGCCATTGAGGAGGCGGCCGCCAGCATCCTTAATGCGTTCCGAAGCGGCAAGAAACCTGCCTGAAACGCCTTCTAATCCCTGCATGGGCTTTCGTAGAGCCTTCCCTGACGCCACCTCTCTACAAAGGCCTCTGTGACTGAAATGTCTATGCCTGCCTTGTGTGCGGCTTCCCGCAGGAGCTCCATGGTTTTGTGTACTTGCTCGGCTTGGTTGGTCAGGGCAAAGATCTTGACACCCCGTTGCCAGTGTCTGACGGCTTTTTCTTCTTCGCCGAGTTTCACATGTGCCTGGCCTATCCAGAAGAGGTCTTCGGCCATGCCATCATAGAAACCAAGTTCACGGTCAATAGACAGGGCCTTTTCAAAGGCGGAAATAGCATCAGCCGGCCTGCCGTTTTCCAGCATGAGGTGGCCAAAGGCCGAGTGTAGCGAGGCGAATCCAGCAGGGCCAAGCGCATCAGCCTGGTTCAGGCATTCTGTGAGGACTTCTTCTGCGGCGTCATAGGAACCCTGTTTGGTCAAGAGCACGCCCTGGTTCTGGAGTACTGAGATGCGCAACGGCGGATTCACGCGCGTGGGCAATAACCCCATGGCCGCTTCCAGCGTCTGCTGAGCCCTGTCATAATCCCCTGCGCGGATATATGTGGCTGCCTTGTTTGAGAGGGCTTTTGCCGCACCTTCTTGGTCATCCAACTCGGAGTATATGGCATGGGCTTCGTCAAAGAATGAAAGGGCTTCCTCATATTTTCCAGTCGCCCTATAAATTGTACCAATATTGTTGAGGCTCATGGCTACACCATCCAGCATATCCGCAGCTGAGTAAAGCTCATAGGCCCTGAAGAAATATTCGAGCGACTCCCTGTAACAACCCTTCTGGTACCACCCAAGACCCTCTTCCATCTGCCTCGCGCCCGCACTCAGGTGGCGGGGGATCTGTCTGGCCGGCTTACCGCCACAGGAGACCAGGCAAAGGCTGGCCAGGATAAGCATGACTGGGCTCAGCCTTTTCATCTTCTCAATCCTGTATTGATGTCCTGGCCTTCGGGTTCAGGAGGGAGATTTGGCCTGATGAGAAAACTCTTCTGAACAGATTGTACGACCTTATCCACCTCTTCCACGCCATCCCTTATTTCCTGGATTCCATGTTTCGTGGTCTTGGTGACTTTCGGAACGTCTTGACTGCCTTGCTCGATGTTGGCCAATATCCGGGCGATGGTATCCATGCTCTTCCTCACATCGTCCATAATCTCGGGGGCCTTGGCGGTCGTGCTTTCAACATGGCCCAGAATCTTGTGCAGATGGCTGAGTTCCTCATAAATCCTTTCAAGCAGTTCCTGTGAACGCAGAAGCCCGCCCACAGAACCCTTTCCATCTCTGATTTCGCGGGTGACGACTTCTATATGAGCCATCGCTTTGCCCATGCTGTCCAAGGAACCGAAAAGCGGTCCCTCAGGGTCCCGCAGATGGGTGACAATCTCCGAGATATTCTGAAGGCTCTTGATGATCATCTTGCCGGTCCTTTCCACCTCAAACTCTGCCATGAAGTCTGCCAAGGATTTTTTGGCTTTTGAGGGGATCGTACCGTTTTCGGGGATAGCGGGAGCTTCCTGGGTTCCAGGCTTTATTGATACGTATTCAGATCCTATGAGGGTGGGGCTTTCAACGATCGCCACGGCATCCGATCTTATCCGGGGTGCATAATCCGTAAGGATGGCAAGCTCCACTTTGACCTTATCCCCCTCGAGCCTGACGCTCTTGACCTTGCCTATATCAGCCTTGAAGAGCTTAACACGTGCGTCCGGACTGAGATTGTATGCTTCGTCAAAAACGGTGTAATACGTGACATAAGTCTTAAACCAGTCTTTTCCTCTTCCAATCATCACCACGATCGTCAACAGTAGAATGACCATGATGACCATAAAGGTTCCGACGATTTTTTCTCTTACGTCAAAACTGATTCTCATGCCGTCGCTACCCTCGCATTTTGAAGCTTCCCACATTCTTCCATAGTACGAGCTCGCCAAAAGCGCTGGCTTTTTGGTTCAACCCGTGGAAAATCAACTTAGTTGTGTCTCCTTTTCGCCAGACACAAAGGTGGTAACCTTGCCTCTGTCAATTGTTATTCGCTTATTAGAGAACTCTCTGGCGAAGCCCCTGTTCGTGGAGAAGAACGTCAGTGCAACATCGCTTCTGATCATATGCCTCAGGATCCGTTTCAGGGTCTCAAAGTTTTTTGTTCTCAGAAAGGCTCTGGGTCTGTCGATCAAGACCAGTTCAGGCTCCTTTGAAAGCTCTCTTACAATCACGAAAAGCCTATATTCCTCAGGGTCGAGTTGGTGCGGTCTGACATCAAGCTTCTTTTCCAGCCCAAACATCGCACAAAGTTGCATCATGTCTTCTGACATCTCAATGGAGGTCGAGTCTTCAAAATAGTATCTCATGAGCATGAGATTATGCCGTATCG
>JASFIH010000179.1:0-3384 GCA_050122775.1 Deltaproteobacteria bacterium | reverse complement strand
AAGCCGCAGCCACCGAAGTGTAACGAAGGTGGAATGCGGAGGGGGCAAAGCATCCCCCAATGCTAAGTCACTGCAAAAACAAAGGTTGGAGACATCGGAGCGAAAAGAAACTCTCCGGCCCCTCAAATAGCTGAAGCCCTACAATTCACGATAAGTTTTTGCATTTTAGCGGAGCGAGCCTTCAGAAGGCTCAACGCTTTTTCATCGGCCGTCGCCTTGCCATCGTACGCGATCTGAAGTTTTGCAATGGCTTCTATTGACGTGCAATTGACCGGTTATTTTCCGGGTGTTGTGGGTAAGATAACCGAGCTCCATGCCACGTATTACTATGAACATTGGGGGCTTGATGTCTCATTTGAAGCGCAGGTTGGTAAGGAGTTGTCGGACTTTATCGATGCGTTCCAGAAGGATCGGGACGGATTGTGGGTGGCCACCGTTGGTGGACAGTTCGCCGGCTCCATTGCTATAGACGGCAGACTGGCAGACAAGCATGGAGCACGTCTGCGGTGGCTTATTGTGGACCCTAGCCTCCAGGGCCGCGGCATCGGGAATATGCTTCTTAGCACGGCTCTGGAATTCTGTAAGGACACGATGTACAGGAGAGTATATCTGTGGACGTTCGAGGGCTTGGACCAGGCGCGGTTTTTGTATGAGAGAGCAGGGTTTCGGCTCTGCAAAGAGCACAATGTGCAACGGTGGGGAAGAAACTTAACCGAGCAAATGTTTGAGCTGTTTCTTAAGCCTTGAACACTCTGCCAATGTCGGTCCTTTATTGGTTGTCGTTGTCGAACCGTCACCCGCCATATCCCTTTCTTTGGAAACCAACCAGCTATAGTCTTTTTTGGGCGTGAGCCCATAAAAATTCTTGACAATATAAATTTGGTCCCCATATTATGAGCACAAGCCCAATAGGACAGGAGGCAGGTTATGCCGAGGCCCAGAAAACTCCGGTGCGTTCAGGGGGGCCCTATGGCAAATATCTTCAAGCCCAGAGGAGTCCCTGCCAGGGAATTGGAAGAAGTGGTTCTGCCTGTTGAAGGTCTTGAAGCGCTTCGTCTGAGCGAACTTGAAAAACTTGATCAGGAAAGCGCCGCAAGCCGTATGAACGTATCGCGCCAGACATTTGGAAGGGTGCTTGCCGAGGCAAGAGCAGTCATAGCCGAGGCCCTCGTTATGGGCAAGATGATAAGGATTCAAGGAGGCGCTTATGCCCTGGCTGGCGTTGGCGGAAGGGGCAGAATGGGTCGCGGCGGCCTCCCTTACAACGAAACCAATGAAGATGAGCCGTGACAAGAAAGTAAGGATCTAAAGGAGGTGATTCACATGCCAGGACTTGATGGAACAGGCCCTATGGGCGATGGCCGTCCGGGTCGGGGTCTTGGAAGGTGCAGCAAAACCAGACAGACCCAAAGATCGGACAAGGAACAGCCTTCAGGAATGAGGCCCGAAACCGATGCCTCCCTTAGTAGAGGAGCCCGCACGGGCGGGGGCAGAGGCCGGTGCGGTTCCGGGCGCCGCGGTCGCATGGGGCGGGTCCCGAACGCAAATTAGTATCAAGCAAAGTTGGCAAACGCCAAATACAGCATGAACCATGGATCAAGACGAGAAATGATTATCAGCGTTGCAAGTGGCAAGGGTGGTACAGGAAAGACAACCGTTGCCACAAATCTGGCCCTTTCCCTGGAATCTGGCGTCCAGATCCTGGACTGCGACGTAGAAGAGCCAAATGCGCACCTCTTCCTGTCTCCAGTCATCGAAGAGGTGAGGACTATCACTGCGCCTGTACCCAAGGTGGACCAGGAAAAGTGCACGTTTTGCAGGAAGTGCGATGAGATATGCCAGTTCAATGCCATTGTTGTGCTTGGAGAGGCAATATTGTCATTTCCCGAACTGTGCCATAGTTGTGGTGGTTGCATGGAAGTCTGTCCCGAGAAGGCCATCACGGAAACAGGCCGGGAATTGGGCGTGATCGAGATCGGGCACAAGAACGGTGTGGGCTTTGTGCACGGAAGGTTAAGAGTAGGCGAGGCAATGTCACCGCCTTTGATCAGGAAGGTCCGATCTTTTGCCAGCCCGGATCGGGTAACCATCATTGATGCTCCGCCCGGGACGTCATGTCCGGTCATCGCAGCCGTGAAGGGAGTCGACTTTGTTCTCATGGTGACAGAGCCGACCCCTTTTGGTCTGCACGACCTAAAATTGGCGGTCGAAGCTGTGGAGCTCTTGAAGATCCCATGCGGGCTGGTTATCAATCGTTCAGACATAGGAGACGACCAGGTGACCGCTTATGCCAAACAGAAGAACCTGCCAATATTGATGGAAATTCCATTTGATCGGCGCATCGCAGAGGCATATTCTCGGGGCGAAGCCATGGTTCAAGTCATGCCGGAGTGGAAAGAAGCGTTTTTGAAGTTGCACGCAAGGATACAACAGACGAGAATATAGGAGCCTTTTGAAGAACCTCCTTCTTATATAGACGAGGGTCGGGGAGTTTCTCGTAACGACTTGACGGAAAACTTCAGTTTTCGCGGGACTTAGCTTTGGGGGAAGCCGCAGCCACCGAAGTGTAACGAAGGGGGAATGCGGAGGGGGAAAAGCGTCCCCCGAGGGCTAAGTCACTGCGAAAATAAAGGTTGGAGACATGGGAGTGAAAAGAAATACCCCGACCTCTCGTATAGACAGCGAGTATTTCCATTGAGGGAGCTGGTTATCATAAGCGGCAAGGGCGGTACAGGAAAGACCAGTCTGATCGCTGCCTTTGCCTCCCTGGCTGAAAGTAAGGCATTGTGTGATGCTGATGTGGATGCTGCCGATCTACATCTCCTCACGAATCCAAGTATAAAGGAACGTCATGACTTTCAGGGAGGCAGCACCGCGGTTATTGATCGGGACAGGTGCACGGAATGTGGATTGTGCAGGGATCTATGCAGGTGGGCAGCGGTCCGTGAAACCTTTGAGGTTGATCCCATTGCATGCGAAGGCTGTGGCGTATGTGTTTATTTTTGTCCTGAGCAGGCTATTGACTTTCCTGTCAAGACCTGTGGCCAGTGGTTCATATCTGATACCCGCTTTGGTCCCATGGTCCATGCCAGGCTGGGTATCGCTGAAGAGAATTCCGGCAAATTGGTAACGCTCGTCAGGCGTGAGGCAAGGGCCTTGGCTGAAAGGAAGATGTTGGACCTTATTATCACGGACGGCCCTCCTGGCATTGGATGCCCGGTTATAGCCTCAATTGGCGGCGCCAGTGCCGTACTGATTGTCGCGGAGCCAAGTGTTTCCGGCATCCACGACATGGAACGTGTGGCTCAATTGGCAGCCCATTTCAAAGTCCCCGCCATGGTCTGTGTTAACAAGTTTGATCTCAATCTTGATCAGACCCGAGCT
>JASFIH010000178.1:0-3404 GCA_050122775.1 Deltaproteobacteria bacterium | reverse complement strand
TTTGGTACATGCTGCGTGAAAAAAGGGGCTGAGCCGGGTCCACTAGCAGAAAGCATCAAAGGTTTGGAAGATCTGAATTTGCGCAATACATTAAAGAGGGGGTTATGATGCCTCAACTATCATTGGCGGTCAAGCGGCCTGAACGAGAAGGGGCTGCTCATAAAACAAGGCATACCAATGGCAACGGGTCCGCAAGCACGAAATCGCGGCTTGCCGCCAGCGTGGAAAAGGTGAATAAGGAATTGTGGATCATTCTCACCATGTTGTCTTTTGCGGCCATCATGAATTATCTCATTGCATCGCATCGCATGATTCTGAGCTTCTATTTCTTGCCAACCCTTTTTGCTGCCTATGTCCATGGGAGACGCCACGCTGTACTGACGGCTTTTGCCAGCAGCTTTTTGGTCGGTCTTCTTGTTTACTACAAGCCAGGCCTGTTCACCGAAACCCTTTCAAGCCAACTCCCCGGAGGGCATTGGTACGACCTCACGCTTTGGGCAGGCGTTCTGGTAGTCACGGCCTATGCCATGGGCACCTTACATGAACGCCACGAAAGACGGTTGCAGGAACTTAAACGGACCTATCATGGCGTTCTGCACATTCTGCGGCATTTTATCTCTAAAGACAAGTATACCGAAAACCACTGCTACCGTGTCTCCGTATATGCGGCAAAGATTGCTGCCTTTTTGGGGTTAAGCCCAGAGCAGATAGAAGATGTTCGCGACGCTTCTTTGCTTCATGACCTTGGTAAGCTGGAGATCAGTCGCTCAATTCTTTACAAGGCAGCCCAACTGACACACGGCGAGTACGAAACGGTAAAGCAACACGCGGACAAAGGTGCCGAAGTGCTAGAGCCCGTGGGGGGGCCACTTGGTCGAATCATCCCTATTATCCTTGCCCATCATGACAGATTTGACGGCACTGGGTACCACGCAAAGGAGGGAACGCAGATACCATTAGGGGCTCGCGTCGTCGCCATTGCCGATGTCTATGACGCTCTTACCAGCGATCGCCCTTATCGCAAGGCAATGTCTCCGTTTGAGGCCAAAGAAACCATTGTTAAGGGCAAGGGGACCGAGTTTGATCCTGAAGTTGTTGAGGCGTTTTTGGTGGCTTTCCACAGGGGGGAGATGGAGGTGCCCGCAATCGTGGTTTAGTCCGCTCCGCTGCCACAAGTTTGAATGAAGGCTGCGCTAAGATGTTAGAGGCTATTTCAAAATCTCAGATCGCCTTAGATGGGGTTTTGAAATGGCTTCTGGTGAAAAATATCATGTTCCACAAAGGAGGGTGTGAAAAATGCAAGCGAAGAAGAAAATACTCATAGCAGATGACGAGGACAGCATTCATGATTTGCTGACTCAGGCCCTGCGCAAAGACAAGTATGACATCATACACGCGTTTGACGGGCAGGAAACCTTGCAGCGCGTTGAGGAAGAGCTGCCAGATCTCGTTGTCCTGGACATTATGATGCCTCTTTTGGATGGTCGGGACATATGCAAAGAATTGAAAAAGAACCCGGAAACAGTTCATACAAAAATTCTTGTGCTCTCAGGAAGATGTGACCAGCCAGATAGAATCCTGTGTTTTCAGCTTGGCGCGGATGACTACATCTCAAAACCGGCTCCCATACACTATATAACCCGCGCGATTACCAATCTGCTGGAGAAGCCAGAATGACGGGAAACAGGGCACATGGTCCTGAGTACGCTCCACACCAATGATGCCATTAGCTCGGTCACGCATCTACTGGGACCCGGCATTGATCCGAGTTTGATTGCTTCTTCCCTGTTGGGGGCTCTTTGCCAGCGACTGGTCAGACAAGTCTGTCCGCACTACAAGAAAATGGAACAGTGAACCTGGAGGAGCTGATCCGAACCCTGCCCTATTCCGCCATCTACCAATTCCGTACGCTAGGCAAACGATCCCTTTCGCCATAGCTCAGCGCCGAAATCTACGAGAAGCCTTTCCCGCCCTGACAACTTCCCGGTCATGCGTCGGAAAACACCTGTCTATACTGGTTCTCATCAATACGTTCCGTTACAGATGGGGACGCACGCCTCCGATCAACCGGGCTCCGCTTTTATTCTTTGCCATTGACTCAACTGTGGCATGTATTTTGCTATCTTGAACTCCAGCCTAATACTTTTGGCTTACCAGTTAACTTGCTTTCCCGCAGATGCGCAGATCCGCATGCGCGTCGTGTTTCACACGGCAGGCAAGAACTGGCAAGACCCAAGACCTTAGATGAATTGCTGTTAGGCGTTTAACAGGAGCTGGATATGAATCATAAGAAGCTCGGCATTGCTTTGCTGGTTTTTGTTTTCGTGGGGCTCGGCATTTTTGTGCAGATCCTGATTCAATATGAAGAGAAGGTAAGCGTAAGGGAGATAGAATCGCAGGGAAGCGCCATTGTGAGCCTTATTGCCTTGCATTCCATTCAAGATTTGGCGGGAGACAAACACGATTTCATCCTCAAGGCCCTGACAGAGTATACGACCACCAGGGGGCTGGCTTATTGTTTTATAAATGACGCGAACGGAAAACCCATCGTTACCTTCGCTCCTGGCAATATCGGATCTGAAATTCCAGACGGTATCAGAATGAACTCTCTGGCTACAATGGGGCTGACCTATCAATCATTCAAAACCAAGGGATCGAAACACAGGATCTATGAATGCTCGAAAACTGTCCTGGAGAAGGGGGAGAAGACAGGTACGGTGAGAATAGGACTTAGGACGACTCCGATATCCATCATGTCCATGGAAAGAGTCAGCCTCATAGCCATGCTGTCATTTTTCATCATTTCGGCCATTGTCATTGCTTATTACGGTTTTGTGCGCGCCCTTAGGCCACTGGAAAAGTTTTGGGGCAGTATGGTCAGTGCAACCAATGCCCAAGGTGCCGGCAACTATTCTCCGAGGGGTTTTGGCATTACTCCCATGGTGGAGGATTTTCAGCGCTCTATGACACAGTCTAAGAGGATGCTGAAAAAAATGGAAATGAACAACAGAGAATTGGCCTCCAAAATCGGTGTTCTCAAGTTTGAAAAAAACCAAGTCCTCAATATCCTCAATTCCGTCAACTTTGGCATTGTCACCACGGATATGCATGACAACATAAGCCATATCAACGACTACATGATGAACCTGCTCAATACGAACCGGCCTGATGCGATCGACAGTCCTCTACAGGAAGTCTTACGGCGTGATGAAATCACATCATTTATTGCTGAGCAGCAAGGACTTGAGCAGCCACGAAACAACAGGCACCTCGACACAACTTTTCCCGAACTTGCCCCCGGTGAAACGTACAGGATTTCTTGTTCGTATCTGAGGGATGGCGATAAAGCGCCAATCGGAAAGATGATCTTGGTCATCAACGTAACCAGGGAAAAAGTGGCCTCT
>JASFIH010000177.1:0-3407 GCA_050122775.1 Deltaproteobacteria bacterium | reverse complement strand
GAACTCGAAAAGACGAGTGAAGAAGGCGAGGTCCCCGAGTGCCTTGTGGTTTTCATGGCAGCTGAAAAGGGTGACGATGCCAACATTGATTCCGTGGCCAGTCAGGTGATTGAAGAGATTTCATCTCTTGCCGGTCAAGTAGGCACCGATCAACTCGTCATCTATCCATATGCCCATCTTTCCAGCAAGCTTTCGTCTCCTCGTGTGGCCGTCCGACTGCTGGACGAGATCTGTAAGAGGCTTCACACCCACGACCATTTCAGTATTCTGAGAGCGCCCTTTGGATATTACAAGTCCTTTGACATTACCTGCAAGGGGCACCCGCTTTCAGAGCTGGCCAAGACCATCACGCCCGCCACGGCCGAGAAGGCCCCCGCTGCCGCCGAAGAAGAGTCTGAAGCGCTGAAGGCCGAGAAAGTCTTGAAGTCCGAATGGACGATCCTGGCCCCTGACAGCGAAGCGGTTCCAGCTGAGGACTTTTCATTCTCCGCCCGGCCCAATCTTGAACGGCTTTACCGGTATGAAAGGTCTGGGACCCGTGTGTCTGATCAAGCTCCGCCACATATTGAGTTGATGCGGCGTATGGAGCTGGTCGATTACGAACCAGGAGCAGATCCGGGAAACTTTCGGTGGTACCCAAAGGGCCAGCTGATGAAGCGTCTTGCTGAAACCTACGTCAGTGGCCTGGTCGTTGGTCATGGTGGCATGCAAGTGGAAACCCCTATCATGTATGACTACCAACACCCCAAGCTCAGTCTCTATTTGCAGCGGTTCCCAGCTCGCCAATACGTGCTTCTCTCAGACCAGAAGGAGTATTTTCTTCGTTTTGCAGCCTGTTTTGGCCAGTACCTCATTCAGCACGACATGCAGATTTCTCACCACCACCTCCCGTGCAAGCTGTACGAGCTGACGCACTATTCTTTCAGGCGCGAACAGTCCGGCGAGCTTGCCGGACTCAAACGTCTACGGACATTCACCATGCCAGATCTGCATACACTGGCCAAGGATATGGAACAGGCCAAAGAAGAATTCATCCAGCAGACAAATCTGGCCATACAATGCATGGAGGGCTTTGAGCTCGACTATGAAGTCGCCATCCGGTTTGTCCGGGACTTTGCCGATCAGAACAGATCTTTTGTCAAGGAGGTGGCCTCTCGGTGTGGCCGCCCGGCCTTGATTGAACTGTGGGATGAACGGTTCTTTTACTTTGTTGCGAAACTTGAGTTCAATTTCATCGATGCCTTGGACAAAGCTGCCTGTCTAGCAACAGTACAGATCGATGTGGAAAATACGGAGAGGTTTGATATCACTTACATAGACAAAAACGGCGAAAAACAGTACCCGCTATTGTTGCACGCCTCAATCTCCGGTTCAATCGATAGGGTACTGTACGCCATACTGGAAACCCAGGCCTTGCGCATGCGAAAAGGACAAAAGCCCGCATTTCCGTTTTGGCTGGCCCCCATACAGTTGCGTCTTGTGCCGGTATCCGAAAAATTCGAGGGAGCCTGCAAAGAACTCCTGGAAAAGGTGCCGTATCGAATCGACTTTGATGACCGGGATATCCCCATAGGTCGAAAGATACGAGATGCTGAGAGGGAGTGGGTTCCATACATACTGGTTTTGGGTGCCAAGGAGGTTGCAGAACAGTGCCTTAATGTGCGAACCAGGGACGGAGCCCAGAGAAAAGTTGTACTGTCTGAACTTCTCGCAGAAATTGAACCGCAAATGAAAGGAAAGCCATTTGTGGAGATGCCCTTGCCGCGGCTGCTTTCTAGACGACCGATTTTTGTCGGGTAAAAGGCTGAAAACGCTTGTCTTGGCACCGTTTGGTATAGTATTAAAAAGGATATCTTCCAGGTGATGCTCACGTATCTGTCAAGGAGGTGAAGAATATAGCTAAACGCATCAATGTGAATCGAAGGATTCGGGCCAGAGAAGTCCGGTTGATAGACCCGGACGGTAAGCAGCTTGGGGTCGTACCACTTATGGAGGCATTGGAAACGGCAGAATCCCATGGGTTAGATCTGGTTGAGGTTGCCCCTAACGTGAGCCCTCCAGTCTGCCGCATCATGGATTACGGTCGATACAAGTATCAACAGAACAAAAAGCTCCAAGAGGCCAAGAAACGGCAGTCAACCTTTCAAGTCAAAGAGATAAAACTGCGTCCCAGGACCGGAGAGCACGACTTCCAGGTTAAGATGCGTCACGTGAAGCGCTTCCTGCAAAATCGTGACAAAGTGAAAGTTACCATCACTTTCAGGGGGCGGGAGATGGCCCACACGGATCTCGGGGCAGCCCTTTTAGAACGTGTGGTTGATGAAACATCGGAAGTTGCCGCCGTGGAGCAGGGAGCCAGGAAAGAAGGTCGCATCATGGTCATGGTTCTTACCCCCAAATAACTCCCCGTCAATTCCCTTTTGAGAATTCGGCAAATATGATGCGTTAGTCAGGCGTCGTAATCCGACCAAACGACTTTGCGGGAACTGGAACCTCACGACCTGTGATGATGCATTTTGTGTCTGCTAAGGATTTTCTGTTTCGTGAAAAGGAAAGGAAGCAAAGATGCCCAAAATGAAGACAAACCGGGGCGCTGCCAAGCGTTTTAAGGTAACTGGAACGGGAAAGGTGACTTATTCGAAGTCGAACGCAAGCCATATCCTGACCAAGAAGACATCTAAGAGGAAACGCTCGCTTCGAAAGTCAGATATCCTTGACAAAACCAATAAGGCTGTGGTGAAAAAACTGATTCCATATGCGTGAACAGGAAAGGGGTTAGGTCCACACATTTGACAGCTCAGCCTTGAGTTGTCCCCTGTGCAGACCTGACCCCTCTTGATAGGAGGACCACCATGCGAGTTAAGAGAGGGTTTAAAGCCAGGCGGCGGCGGAAGAAGGTATTGAAGCTGGCCAAGGGTTACCGCGGCGCCCGCAGCAAGCTGTACCGGACGGCCGCAGATGCGGTTGACAAGGCCTTGACATATGCATACCGGGACCGAAGGACACGCAAGCGTGACTTCAGAAGGCTGTGGATCGCCCGAATCAATGCAGCAGCCCGAATCAACAACCTCACGTACAGTCGCTTCATGCAGGGGTTAAAGCGTGCACGCGTGGAGATTGATCGAAAGATATTGGCCGAGCTGGCCGTGTCAGACCCCAATGCCTTTTCTCATCTGGTATCCATTGCCGCAAGTCAAGAGGCGTGAGTCCTTTGTGAAGTCTTCTTGGCCAGGGGCAGGATTGAGTGTCCCTGAATAACGCCAATTCATGAAACACGAGCTTGCAGAGGTAGAAAAAGAGGCCCTGGAGGCCATACAGGCAACTTCAGACATGGCCGAGGCCCGGGCTGTAAAGGCACGGTATTTGGGGCGCAAGGGCCTTCTGACAGGTCTCTTGCGAAGGGTGCC
>JASFIH010000176.1:0-3415 GCA_050122775.1 Deltaproteobacteria bacterium | reverse complement strand
CTCTTGAAAGAGTATGACGTCAAAGTGGCCCACAATCCTGAAAGCAATATGAAGCTGGCATCGGGTATTGCTCCGATCCCTGAACTCCTTGAACGAGGCATTACAGTTGGCATTGGAACCGACGGCTGCGCCAGCAATAACAATCTTGACCTGTTTCAGGAGATGGACACGGCAGCCAAGATTCACAAGGTGCATGGCCTTGATCCCACGGTCATGGATGCCAGGACTGTGGTGCGCATGGCGACGATTGAGGGAGCCCGGGCATTGGGTATGAGCGACATCACGGGTTCTCTGGAACCAGGAAAGAAGGCCGATATCATCATCATCGACATCGGGCGTCCGCACCTCGTTCCGATGTACAACGTTTACTCCCACCTCGTCTATGCAGTGTCTGGCAGTGATGTGGTGACAGCCGTAGTAAACGGGCAGGTCCTGATGGAAGACCGGATTCTGACCACAGTGGACGTGGATGAGGTCATAGGGGCCGTTAATCAGATTGCACGGGATATCGCATAAGGATGAAGGAAGACGGTCCTTACGACATTGTAGTTCACAACGGAACGGTATTAACGATCAACGCCCAGTTTGATGTCCTCAAGAGGGGCTTCGTTTGCGTGTCTGATGGCACCCTGAAGCTCGTTGGAAACCAGCCATCGGATGGGTCTCTCCCTAAAGCCCACAATATCATAGACGCTTGCGGTGGTATCATCATGCCGGGGCTGGTGAATACGCACACCCATGCGGCAATGTCCCTGTTTAGAGGTTTGGCTGATGATCTCCCACTTACGAACTGGTTAAATGACTACATGTTCAAGGCTGAGGCCCGGTGGTTGAACCCGGAAAATGTGTATTCTGGCGCCCTGCTTTCATGCGCAGAGATGCTCTTGTCCGGGACTACCACCTGTTGTGACGGTTATTTCTTTGAGGATGCAGTGGCTGAAGCCTTCCAAGAAGCAGGCGTCCGGGCTATCCTTGCGCAGGGTGTGATCGACTTTCCTGCACCCGGCGTTCAGAACCCGGCTGACAATGTGCGCGAAGCTGCACGCTTCATAGATCTCTGGCGTGACAAGACCTCCCTGATTACCCCCGGGCTGTTCTGCCATTCCCCGTACACGTGCTCTGAGACGACGCTGCAGGAAGCCCGCAAAGTTGCCGATGAAGCGGGTTTGCTTTTTCAGATCCATGTGGCTGAAACGCAGGGCGAGTTACACGAGATCGAACGGAGGCACGGAACCACCCCTGTCCAATACCTCAACCAGATTGGCGTGTTGAACCGCAGGACCCTCCTGGTTCATGCGATTTGGGTAAATGAAACAGACATAGCCTGTATTGCCAACCATGGCGTGGGGGTTTCGGTCACCACGGAAAGCGAGATGAAGCTTGCCTCAGGTATAGCCCCAATTCCTCGGTTTATGAGCAAAGGGGTTGCCGTGGGAATCGGCACGGATAGCTCGGCAAGCAACAACAACTTGGATATGTTTCAGGAGATGGATCTTTTGGCAAAGGTCCACAAAGTGAAGCAGCGAGACCCCACGGTCATGAATGCCAGGGAGGTGTTATCCCTGGCGACCAGGGGTGGTGCAGAAGCGATCGGCTTGGGAAGACAGATTGGGTCGCTTGAAGTCGGCAAAAGAGCCGATATCATCATTGTGGATACCAACAAGCCCCATCTCACTCCCCTTTATGATCCTGTGTCCCACCTCGTTTATGCAGCGAGAGGGAGTGACGTGAGAGATGTCATCATTGATGGCCGACAGGTCGTCCGCAACAGGAGGCTGCTTACATTCAATCTGGAACCTGTCGTTGAAGCCATCTCAGACCTGGCCCGGCAGATTGCCCTCTCCTACAAGTGATTTGAAGCTGCCCCCCAGTTCTAAACGTACGTCACAGCTGTCAATGCCTCCTCAGCCGATGTCACGTATTGAATCTGTGCGATGTCTGGCCAGGTAGAAAGTCCGATCACGTGCTTGCCAATTTTTAGAGCAATGCCTATCTCGGAAAGGGTCCCATATCCTCCGGAGATGGCAACAAGCACATCGGAGCTTCGCACGACAAGCACGTTACGGGCATGCCCTAGGTCGGTCGGAATGGGTATCGTAACATACGGGTTGGCATGGCCTTTGTCAGGGCCTGGCAGGATGCCTACCGTCAACCCACCCGCTTCATGTGCACCGCGACAGGCACCCTCCATGACACCGCCAAGTCCCCCGCATACAAGGGTCGCCTTCATCTCGGCTATCCCCCGGCCCACACGTCTCGCCAGTTCATAAGTCTCTTTGTCACAGCTCCCTGCCCCTATGACACCAATCATCCTCATGGCCAGATGCCTCCCCTTCTCTTTTCATCCATTGTGAACCCCAAAAGGAATATAATGCGATCACGCACGGACGATTGCGGCATGCGCTACGATATGATATCGAATGGGCATCCAATATCCAAGGGGTAATCATGGACAACCATCAAGAATCACGAAAAGCCACCAAATCGACGCGTACGTTGACGCCACTAGAGAAGAAGATCATTGCTATGGTTCAGTCGAATATTCCTGTAACAAAGCGCCCTTTCCTGGAACTGGCGCAGCAGATCGGCGTCGAGGAAGAAGACGTCCTGGAAACTTTGAAACAGCTCGACAAGGAAGGCATTATTCGACGCTTCGGAGCCACGATTCGCCATCAGATTTCCGGGTACGAGGCCAATGCTATGGTAGCCTGGCAGGTTGATGAGGATCGTATAGATGACGTTGGAAGCATGATGGCCGCCTTCGAAGGGGTTTCTCACTGTTACAGACGCAATCCCCTGGCTGATTGGCCTTACAATCTTTATACCATGATTCACGCCAAGACACAGGAAGACTGTTACAAGATGGCGGAGGCCATGGCCACACTGACCGCCGTGAAGAACTACACGCTCCTCTTCAGCCGTGACGAGTTGAAAAAGACCTCCATGAAGTACTTTCCTCAAGCCACGAAGTAAAACCAGATTGTCCAGGTATCACGGCCTTTGCGAGAAATCCGGCCCGACAAAGAAACAACAATCCGGTAAGATGAAAAAAGACGTTCCTCACGTGCTCCTTATCAACCCGTGGGTAGACGACTTTGCAGCCTATGATTTCTGGGCCAAGCCGATCGGGCTACTTCTGCTGGCCGGTATCTTGAGGATGCACGGCTACCGGGTCAGCTACATCGACTGTCTGGACAGGTCTCATCCTGAGGTGTTACACCCGAGCAAGACCGGTGAGTTCGGCAAGGGAGCCTATCTCAAACGACGCATTCTGAAACCCAAGAAACTGTCCGACGTGCCCAGGTACTATTCCCGATACGGCATACCGGAAAGCCTTGTAAGGAAAACCATCAGCCAAAGCCCGAGGCCGCATGTGGTCCTTGTGACCTCACTGATGACCTACTGGTATCCTGGA
>JASFIH010000175.1:0-3433 GCA_050122775.1 Deltaproteobacteria bacterium | reverse complement strand
CGCCCAAAGAAGCCGGTGGTTTCCGCCTTCACCCCACGGCTCTCGGCTGCCTGTTTGAACTCGGCACCGCCCTTCAAGTCATTCAAGAAATCCTGGGCATCCGCTTTGGCCAGTTCATCCCTTCTAGCCCCGATCACGTCGCGTTTGACCTTGTCTTCCACGCCTTCCAGTTCTGGGATGCGAGACGGTTCTTTGGCGACCAGTTGAAGCATGTAGTACCCTTCGGACAACTCAAGTGGTTCACTGACCTCGTTCTCATCCAGAGAAAAGGCTGTTTCAGCAAACCTCCGTCCGTCCTTGATACCCGGGACAGGTCCCTCCTCGGGGAAGTACTCCGTTTCATGCACCCGGAGTTGATGACGGCTGGCCGCATCTGATATGTTGCCGGCTCCATAAGAGGAGTCATAGACTTCCTCCGCACGATCAAACGCATTTGTCCTGGCCGCATCCTTGGCAAGCTTTTCACGAATCTGGTCAGCAACCTCCGCCAACACCGGCTCCTTGGCCTCCTGAATCTCTTCCACCTTAATGATGTGCCAGCCAAAAGGTGTCTTGATGGGTTCGCTGATCTCACCTGTCTTCATGGCAAAGGCAGCATCAGAAAATGGTTTTACCATGCGTTCTCTGTCAAAGAATCCCAGATCGCCTCCTTTATCTCGACTTCCTGGATCATCAGAATATTTGCGGGCCAGTTCCCCGAAATCGGCGCCGGACCCCAACTCCTTCAATACATCAAGCGCCTTTTTCCGAGCCGCCTCTGTGGCCCCTTGCTCACCATCCGGTCCTGCTTTGAACAAGATGTGACGTGCCTTGACCCTTTTCGGCTGGGCATAGGTTTCCTTATTCAGATCAAAGTACGTGCTGACTTCCTCATCAGCAACCTTCGCTTCTGCCTCAAACGTCTTGAAATCAAGCATGAGGTATTGGACTTTGACCTTTGGAGGTATTTCATAATCCTTCTGGTGCTCGGAGAAATAGGCCTTAATCTGTTCCGGCGTCACCTCGACGTCGGTGTAATCGGAAGGTTTGAATACGACATGGTCAACGCTCACCTGTTCTTCCATCCACTTATACGTCTCGAGGGCTTCGGCCTCTGAGACCTTGATACTCCCCATGATAAAGCTTTGAAGTTTTTCGATCCGCAGTTCATATTTCTTGTTGTCCTCATACGTCTCCGGTGTCAATCGATTGTTTCTGAGAATCTGCTCATATATCCTTGGGTTAAAACGACCGTTGCTTTGAAAGGCGGGCACCCGTCGTATTGCCTCGAATAACTCCTCATCGGTGACGCGAAAGTTGAGCCGATTGGCTTCCTGGAGAAGAAGCTCTCTGTCAATAAGCTGATTCAGGGCCTGCGGCTTGAGATTCAGACTCTGCAGGAGCTTCTCATCCAAAGCCTCGCCGAACTGCCTCCGGTAGGTTTGCAGCATCTGGTCATAAACACTCCGGAACTCTTCGAGAACAATGGGTGTCCCATTCACCATGGCGATCCGGTTCCCTCTTTGGGCCCTATAGCTCCATCCATACCAGAAGACAAAAACGACAATGATAGCGCCCAAAGTCACTTTGATCAGCCATGACTGGGCATGTTTTCTCATCAAAGAAAGCATAATGACCTCACACTGTGTTTTTCACATGTTCACTTTGCCTTGGGCAGAGGTGGGGCTGTCTTATGCAGAGAGATCCGTTTAGGGATAGTTTACCCTACAGTGCCTGATTGAACCCCTTGCTTTTTGAGAAGTTCAAGGAGCCCCCCTGCCGAAATCACATCCTTCTCTCTCTCAGTCAGATCGACATGCACCTTGAAGGTGCGGCCCTGCGTCACATTCGTCACGGTAATCGGCCCGCCGTTTCTTAATTGCTGTGGCACATGCTCAATGAGGAGGTGGTCATCAGGCTCTATCTGCCCTGGCGCGTCATCCGTCAGGAACGTCATCGGAAGAATGCCGAAGTTGATCAGATTCGCCCTATGGATCCTGGCAAACGAACGGGCCATGATGCCCTTGACTCCCAAAAACTTGGGGGCCAATGCCGCATGCTCTCGGCTGGACCCCTGGCCGTAGTTCCGTCCGGCCACAATAAACCCGCCACCCTTGTCCTTGGCTTTCTGAGCAAAGCGGGGATCAAGATGGGAGAATACATACCGGGATATGGCCGGGATATTAGAACGCAAAGACATGATGTGGGCGCCCGCCGGCATGATGTCGTCTGTCGTAATGTTGTCTCCCAGATGAATCAAGACCTCTCCTTCGAGGATCTCCGGCATGGGCCGGCCGCTGGGCAAAGGCCTGACGTTCGGCCCCCGGACCACATCCACGTCTTCAGGGTGCTCTGAAGGCCACACGAAGAGGTGATCGATTTCCGGAAGAACTTCGGGCATCTCGGTCTCGGCTGGCAGATCAAAAGATCTGGGGTCTGTGAGCTCGCCTGTGAGTGCAGAAACCACGGCTACCTGAGGACTGCAGAGATACAGGCTCGCGCTTTCGGTTCCACTCCGCCCCTTAAAGTTTCGATTAAATGTCCTGAGGCTCACGCCGTCTGTTGGTGGAGATTGTCCTATCCCGATACACGGACCGCATGCACACTCAAGAATGCGGGCTCCAGCCCTGATTAAGTCATTCAGGGCCCCGCTCTCGGCAAGCAGAAGCAGTACCTGTCTTGATCCGGGGGCTATCACTAGGCTGGTTTCCGGATGCGCAGATCTTCCTCTCAGGACAGCTGCTACGAAGGCCAGGTCTGCGTATGAGGAATTGGTGCAGCTCCCGATGACTACCTGGTCCAGTTTTAACCCGGCAATCTCGCGCACGGTGCAGACCCTGTCCGGCATGTGCGGTTGGGCGACCATGGGTTCAAGTTCGTCGAGATTGATCTCGATGACTTCAGCATACGATGCATCAGGGTCTGCCCACAGGGGTGAGAAGTCGCTTTCCCTTCCCTGGGATTTCAAGAAACGAAAGGTCATTTCGTCACTTGGAAAAATGGAACTTGTGGCCCCGGTTTCTGCACCCATGTTGGCAATCGTGGCCCGCTCGGCCACCGAAAGGGTAGCCACACCAGGCCCAGCATATTCAAAAACCTTTCCAACACCGCCCTTCACAGAGACCATCTGAAGCAGCTTTAAGACAACGTCCTTGGCGGTGACCCACGCAGAGAGTGCGCCCTCCAGCTGTACCTGCACTACCCGGGGACAGGGCAAGCGGAATGGATGCCCTGCCATGGCCATCGCAACATCCAAACCTCCAGCCCCGATAGCGAGCATTCCGAGGCCTCCCCCGGTTGATGTGTGACTATCTGAGCCGAGCAGTATGTGGCCTGGAATCCCGAATCGCTCCAGGTGAACCTGGTGACAGATGCCATTGCCAGGGCCTGAGAAGATCACACCATACTTCGCCGCAAAGGACTTTAGGAACCGGTGGTCGTCGCTGTTCTGAAA
>JASFIH010000174.1:0-3435 GCA_050122775.1 Deltaproteobacteria bacterium | reverse complement strand
CAATATCCCGGCCACTTTGGTAAAAATTTTATTCCGTGGCATATATCGAATACGGTATAATATGATCTAGGCTTTCAGAGAGAATGTTGTTGGGCAGGAATTGACTTTTGATCATCACAGCCCCCCTGCCCCTGCGGGCAGGAGTTCTGCCTTGCAGCGGGATTTCGTAGGCAGGGAGTGAAGTGATCAGAAGCGTAGTCTGTAGCTATGACATAAAAGCATATGGCCGCGCAAAGAATAGGTTTCGATATCGTACTTGCCCATGGCAGGATTCTTGATGGCTGCGGAAATCCCTGGTTTTTGGGTGACCTCGGCATACAGCGAGGACGGATCGCTAAAATTGCCCCGGCGGGCACCCTACGTGGGCAGAAAGTCTTTCATCTGGATGGTCGCTTTGTTGCCCCCGGGTTTGTTGACGTTCATACCCACTCTGACCTCTCTATCCTCGTCAACCGCCGCGCCGAGAGCGCCGTACGGCAGGGGGTCACAACCCATGTCATCGGAAACTGCGGTATGTCCCCGGCTCCCGTGGACGACTCACACATTGCCGAGATGCGGTGCTACTGGGGGCGTATCTCCGACCAACCGGAAATCACCTGGGATTGGCGAACCTTTCACCAATACCTGCAAGTTCTGGAGAAGGGCGGCATGGCTATCAACCTCGCCTCGCTTGTGGGCCATGCGGCTCTGCGCATGGCCATCATGGGACTCGATGATCGCGACCCCACGCCTTCCGAACTTGAGGGAATGAAAGCATTACTGGCTGAGGCGCTGGAGGCGGGAGCGTTCGGGCTCTCTACGGGCTTGGTCTATCCTCCGGGTTGCTTCGCCAGCACCCAGGAAATCATTGCCCTCTGTGAGGTTGTCTCCCGCTATCATGGATTGTACGCCTCCCATGTCCGGGGAGAGCGCGAAACGATTCTACAAGCGGTTGCTGAGGCCATCCACATTGGGCGCGAGGCAGGCGTGCCAGTCCAAATCTCCCACAACGCCCCCAAGTTTGGCGCTCCCTGCGATGCCACTGCCAACCTGCGATTGGTCGAAGAAGCGCGAGCCCGCGGACAAGACGTGACAGTGGACAATGACATCCATACCGATCTGGGCCCTGCCCTCACTGGGGCCCTACCTCAGGCTATTCATGAGCGACCTGCGAGTGAGATCGCGGCTTTGCTCCGAGATCCTGAGACTCGCAGCCAAATCCGGGAGGAAGTCATCCTGGACCGGCGACCCGCTTTTGGTCCTGCCGGGCTCTTGAAACATGGCCAGTGGCACCGCATTACCGTTCTTCATGCCCCATACAGCCAGAAAGCTGTCGGCAAGACCATTGAAGCCATTGCGCACGAGCGAGGTCAAGACCCCTTTGACGTATACTTTGATCTGATAACTGAAAACGGTCACGCAGCCGAAGCCATCTTTGACTACATTGACGAGGCCAACATCCGCATCCTACTGCGTCATCCGGCGACAATGATCTGTTCAGACGGACAGGTATTGGCTCCCTACGGTTTCCTGAACGACCCGCCTCCTTATTCTCCTTGCAGCTATGGAGAGTTTCCAGGCGTGCTGCAACATTATGTGCGCGACGAAGGCGTGCTGAGTCTTGAAGAAGCCGTCCGCAAGATGACCTCCTTTCCGGCCCAACGTTTTGGGCTGACGGATCGGGGGGTACTGAGGCCAAGCGCGTGGGCCGACATCGTGGTTTTTGACCTTGATCGTATCCGTGACCGGGCAACAAATCGGTATCCGCACACCTATCCGTTCGAGAACTACCCACATCAGTATCCGGAGGGAATTGAGTATGTCTTCGTTAACGGGGCCCTGGTGGTCGAAGCGGAAAAACATACCGGCGCCTTGCCGGGCAAGCTTTTGAGGCACCTGATCGATGAAGGCCGTGAGAAGGCTGCGACATATGATCGCTGACCACGCAGGATATGATGGCATCACAAGAGCCCTTGAAATTATTCTGTGTCAAAGGGTTGCTTGTGTATTGTTTCCCTCAACGGTCTGAGAAAAGGCGGTAGCAATGAATAGTTGGAGCTGGAAAAAATGTCCTTGTCTGATGCCTGGCTTATTGTACAACTATAAGAAGGAGAGGATGGCTTATCCGGGTGACCCTTCTGAGGAGCACCTGCGTTATGACGGCTGTTCTCTGAATCTGTTAAAGCCTCCTGAAAATAATTGCCACTATGTAGCCTGTTGGGGAAAGGACAACACTATCGAGTGTGGCACCTACAAACTCTGTAGGCTAAAGGGGCAAGACAAGAGAGTTGAACGAAAGAAGGTTAGACAGGAATCTTCTAACCGCGTTGGCCCACAGCTGTCCTCAGACACACGCATTGAAGAGAATGCAATACTTGCTGATGACGAAGGAGTACTCGATGATGACGAAGATGTCTTGGTTGAGGAAGAAGAAGATATGTTGGAATAGGGAAAGCTGCAAAGAAGGAACATGACTTGTCGCCGCATTGCCCCTGTTGCAGCGATGGTCTCCATAGGATTCTGCAATCCTCAAGAATGGAACCTCACGTTGGGGTTTCTTCCTTATCGTGATCCCCCCTCCATATTGCCAGTTCCTTGCCAAAACCTATCATTCGGGTTACATACCTATTATGAATTAATGTGGGTGACCGGTTTCTCGTTGGAAAGAGTCAGTATGGAATCGTTAGCCGGAAAGGAGAATGAGAAATGAGAAAGTTATCACTTCTGGTAATACCATTACTTCTGTCTTTTGGCACAGGTAGCTATGCGGGGCTCTTTGATACTATTAAGGAGCGTGTTGGTCTTTCGTCAAAGCAAAGCCTGGATGACAATACAATCATATCTGGGCTTAAAGAAGCACTCTCGGTCGGGACGGAAAACGCAGTGAAGTTGGTCTCTCGACCTGACGGCTATTTTGGCAACGAAATTATTAGGATACTCATGCCCGAAAAGATACGGAAAGTTGCGGATGTCCTTGGGAAGGTGGGTTACCAACAACAGGTTGATGATTTTGTGCTCAGCATGAACCGAGCAGCAGAAAAGGCCGCTCCCAAGGCCGCATCTATCTTCGGTGCTGCAATAAGTGAAATGACGCTGGAAGATGCCAGAGGTATTCTTGATGGTGGTGAGACTGCCGCAACCGACTATTTCAAGGCAAAGACATCCGATGCGATATATGAGACATTCAAACCCATTATTTCATCGAGCATGAATGAGGTTGGTGTTACTCGTTCCTATAAACAGATGATGGATCAGTATACTTCTTTACCTTTTATGAGATCAGAATCCTTGGACCTTGACCACTACGTAACAGACAAATCACTGAACGGCCTTTTTTACATGCTAGGACAGGAAGAAAAGAAGATTAGAACAAATCCAGAAGATCGGGTCACTGAACTTCTAAAGAAAGTCTTTGGAAAATAATGGGGTGGTGATGGAAACCCCAGCCATCGCCTC
>JASFIH010000173.1:0-3440 GCA_050122775.1 Deltaproteobacteria bacterium | reverse complement strand
TGTTTTCAAGGAAGCCTGGCCAAGGTATTAGGCGCTGAGCTTGTTGCGTGCGTTGGGGGCGGCGTTCTCGTGGCCTAT
The DNA here is from genome assembly GCA_050122775.1 of Deltaproteobacteria bacterium. Taxonomy (GTDB): domain Bacteria; phylum Desulfobacterota; class Desulfobacteria; order Desulfobacterales. The sequence continues at coordinate 3,362 of JASFIH010000173.1, read as the reverse complement.
TTCGCTCCCCATTCAACGGTGGCCTGGGCGATGGCTGTATGGATGTTTTTCTTGGTGCAGTCGCTCTATTTTATCGTTGCTGTGGACGCAGGCAACCAAGGAGAAAAAGTGGAGCTCGATCCCTTTGAAAAGGCCAGAAGACAAGCAGAGAGAATTCTATCGCATGGTACCCGTTAAGACAGACGACAAGACCCGTTGTCCCTCCAAGCTGCACCTTGCCGAGCTCGAGACGCAGCAGGCGATCATGACTCTTGAGTAATTGGAAAGGCAAGAATAACTCAGGGATGTGATGCCAGGAGGGACGACGGGCTCGCCATGATCAATGCTCTCACTTAACCCTATGTAAGGGCTTGCCCTCGGTACTATTCTGCAGGGCTGTCTCAGTGCCCTTTGAATCATGAATGTCCGCTGGTTTGTCGTTAGAAATCGTCGCGAGTTCGTTCAAGGCTTCACGGATCTCTCTGGACCCTTTGTCATACACCTGTCGTACAGCAGTATACTCCCTCTTGACTTCCCTTAGTTTGAAGCGCCCCGAAGTCTTCTTCAGGTAGACAGATACAAGGTCCCGAATTGCCCCCCAACTGTCGCGGCGGGTCTGGTTTTCAATGGGTGTGAGTTCATCGAGGTCTTTCAGGCGGCTACGGTGATATCTGGACGAAAACGATTTGAACACCAAGGAGACCCACATGAAGAGAACACCAATGGCAACAAGGCCGCCTGCGCCGACGAGCATCCTTTGGTCCATGCCAGGAATCACATTGGTAGACACAATTGCGAATGCCGCTGCTCCCCCACAGAGCACACTGACAAAAAGCCCGGTCAGTGTATGTTTGAGTCTAAACATGCGAAGCCCTTTGCGGTAGTTGATTAGGGCTTCCAGAAAATGAGATAAGCGCTCTCCGTGCGTCTCAACGAATGTGGCGAGATGATCCAGACGGTGGCGGGGGGCCATAAAAATCGCCTGTTTCAACTCCTCACGCTGGTTTTCCAGGTGGTGCAGATAACTCGTATCGCGTCCCAACGAACTGGCGGGAGTGTCCACTGCGTGTCTGGAGTAGGTGAGACGTATCATAGGAATATCTTTGCGGCCGGTGATCTGCGAAAGATTCCAGCAAAGGGTCCCGTATACGCGCAACAGGTCATTCAGGGAGGTGCATTCATCAATGCGGTTCAACACAAAGAGAACCCGGTCTTCAAATGTGCGAGCCGGCAAAGTCTCCCTGATGCTCACGTAGGATTCACGAACGGTTCCCGCCTTATGCGCGTCAAAGACAACCAGTACAAGGTCGGCTATCTGTGCCAGGTCCCCAATAACTTCCTGGTAGTTGTAACCGCGGTCCCGTTCTGTGATACTATCCAGCATTCCGGGCGTGTCGATAACCGCAAGGCTTTGCAGAAATGGTGAGTTGACTTTCTTGAGGCGAAAGTGTGAAGCAAACCGTTGTCCATGTTTCTTCAGTGTTTCAAATGGGTATTCAGGGTCATTGAGCAGAAACTTGCCATCGCGTTCTTCCGTAACTTGCACTGGGCTGCCAGAGGGCAGTGAGTCGTCATACGTAATGACCGTGAACGAATCGTCCGTCGGCGCCTGGCCGGTGGCTTGAATGTATGCGCCGAGAAACTCATTGATCAGTGTTGACTTTCCGGAAGAATAATTACCTAAGACCAGTACTTGCGGTCGCCACTTGATGTTGGTTTCCAGAGGCACCTCGCTGTAACCATACCGCTGTGCCACCGGCGTCAAGTAATCTGCCACCATCTGCAACAGTTCCGTCCTGAGGGCACTAATATAGTTTTCCCGGTACATTAATCCCTCCCCTGATATGCAGCAGCGTTGTAGGGATGCGATGCAGTCCCAATAACGGAAAAGCCTGTTGCCGTTAACTTGCGCCTTGTATCACTGATCAGAATAATGTGCAGTCACCATCCGCAAGTTCTGGCTGTGTTGGAAGCCTATTCTTGTCTGCAACCACAGTCAAGAAATAACTGGGGATTGGCCTGAGGTCATCTTGTGCTTGTTATTCGCGCAACTCCGGGGGGCATGGACCCCGGGAGATCATTTCACTTCAAGGACATCGGTAATTGCCTTCTCCATATCTTCTCTTGGGAGTGCCCCCACGGCCATTTGGGGCTTTTTGTCTGTGGGAACGAACAGGATGGATGGTATGCTTCGAATTCCAAACATGGCAGCAAGATCACGTTCCGATTGGGTATCCACCTTGTAGAAAAGCACCTTTCCATCATATGTCTCCGCCAACTCTTCCATGAGCGGGGCCACCAGCTTGCAGGGACCACACCAATCTGCATAGAAGTCAATAACGCACGGAAGTTTCCCACCGTAGTTCCACGCGCTGTGCTTTTCAAAATCAAAAACCTTTTCCTTGAAGCTCTCCTTGTTTAACTGTTCGACCATGAGGAAACCTCCCAAAATGAAATTGTCATCCGTTTGGAAATTGCACACACCCTTCTGAGGTCATAAGCACACCTTGCCCGCCTGTTCTCACCACCTATTAGCCTTGTTGAAATAAGTCCTGAAGCGTAATGAGGCGGCTGTTCAAGATTACTTGTCCCAGCTGGTAATCAGCACTTGCCCTGTAGCGCCCTCCTTCATGGATCAAGATATTTTGCGCAACGAGTGCTTCGAGGCGCTCCTCAGCCTTGGCTCTCGCAAGCACCTCGACCTCATCGCTGCTCACAGCCCCCTGGTTCGCTTGACTGACGGTTTCCTCAGCTTCTTTTCTGCAAGTGGACGCAACAATCCTCTGCAGCAGACGATCCGTGATAGAGAACTCGGCATGCGCCGTTACAGCGTTCAAGAGAAGGAGAGGATTGGCAAAAGCGGCCGCATTGGTGCCGTTGACAACGATTTTTGCCTTACCCAGGAAGTCCCCATCCGTGGTCTTGAAGCTAAGATAGTTGAGTTCTATTTCAGGCGACTTCTTCATCAGATCAGGCAATAATGCCGCATACCTGGCAAGCATCATCTGGTTGATATCTTGTGACGTACGATGGGGGGATTCGCTATGGATCTCACGAAGCACCTGCTGAAACTTCGCAAGGGTCGCAGCGTCCAGTTTGCGAAGTTCAAGTTGATAGCTTCCCGGGCCATGGGGAGTGCCGTCCATCACCACCTGATTGGCTTGGAGGGTCAATGAATAATTGACGGTGTCGGTCAGCGCGTGACTTGAGGTCTTCATGTTTAGACCGCGAACAGAGAATTGCTTACCCTCTTCGTCTGATTTCGCTGCAAACTCAAACTGGGCAAGATCGAAAGTAGCATCTCCCAGGAACAGGCCACTGACCCCCTCACCCATGTCGAAGGTAGATTCCATACCCACCATCTTGATCTGGACATTGTCTCC
>JASFIH010000172.1:0-3443 GCA_050122775.1 Deltaproteobacteria bacterium | reverse complement strand
CTTTTCCCCCGGTGGCTTCTCTCCAACAAATTCTGTCTTCACCGCATGTTCGACAGGAAACCCTCTGTGAGAATGCAGCACCAGTCGGACGGTGCCTATAACATTGTTGTCGCCTCTCAGGGCTGCAAAGTGAAGGGAATTGGGTTCGTATTCATCGGTTTCAAGACCCCCAGGATGATCCTCAGGCTTTTCAAAGCCAAACTCCTCCACATATATCCTGTAGCGTAACCGATAGATCTCTTTCTTTAGATCTTCCGAATCTGCCTCGACAAATCTGAATTTTCCGTACTCCAACATGGTTACCTCCTAGCCAGAATAATGAATCTCAAATTATTTCATGAAGGAGGTTTTCAAAGGCAAGTGACTTTTCCACAACGTCCCCGACAAGCTCCAGCTACCCTTCGGCATCTTGTCCCACCACTGCGGCGGGTTCGAGTTACATGAGCCATTGCGTTGCGTTAGCTTAGCCCATATTACGGGGCTTGGCAAGGCCTTATGCTTTTTTTGACATATTTACAGTTGGTTATAAATTATGGCACACTTTCTGCATAACCCGTTCGGCAGGAGAAAAAACTTTTTGGCAATCGGCACGTGTTGGCTTCTGAACTGCAATTGCGGAGTATGAATGAACACATTTCGGACGACTGCTGCCTCATCCCCGACGCTTGCCACATCTGTTTTTAGTGCTTTAGAGACACAACAACAAGGTGTGCTGTGAAATGACAATGATACCTTACTGGTTCTCGGCACAACCTTTAGGATTTCTGGAAAGGGCAGAGACGATGAACTCCCAAGTATGTTCCCTTTGCAAAGAGGTCATGAGTTCAGACAATACCAAGCAGTTCGCGATGGACGTCCCGCAGATCGGCAGGAGGCTGACCTTTAAGATATGTGTCGTATGTCAGGAAAAGGCTAAGACGCACGATTTGTATGTTTGTCTCGGCTGCAAATCAACCAGTTGGTATCCCTCAGGCAACTTTCTTTCTAACGGAATAACATACCATGTGACATTTCGATGCAACCAATGTTCCACTGAGAAGCTGTTCAGCGCTTTTCCCTGCGGGGAGCCCAGAGTATGAGAGTCATTGCCAATATCATTCTCGTGGCTTGGAGAAGCATCCAATCTGCCATTGCATCCTTGTGCTGGCGGATAAGGGACTGGAGCTACAGACGCCAAGTCAGGGGCTGATCACTCAGAATCGAGCGAGTGAGAGCTCGCTTTTCCACCCAGATTGCACTTCATCGCCTGTTACACTCGGGTGTCCCAAAGACTATCACGCCATGCATGTGTCCCATATGCCATGTCTCACACAGCCCTCGCCAGGGTGAGCACGTCCACGAATGTGGCACGGGCTTTCAACAAGACGCGAGCACATTCATTGACCGTGGCTCCGGTTGTGTACACGTCGTCCACCAGGAGGATCCTCTTGTCCCTTATTCTTTCCGTATGTCGAAGGGAGAAGGCACCCTTGATGTTGTTCCGTCGTTCCGCTCGACTCAGGCTTGTCTGCGGCTCTGTCCACCTGGTGCGAGTTAACGTGAGACCGTTAAGCGGGATGGCCTCGTATCTCGCCAATGTTCTGAGAAGAAGGTGGGCCTGATTAAATCCTCGTTCCCTAAGACGCTTAATGTGAAGCGGCACGGGGATAATAAGATCGATATCACGCGCATCCCAGTATTGAAGAAAGGTCTTCTTAGCAAGGATGCTCAGGGGCTGAGAGAGGGAGGTCTTCTTGCCATATTTCAGTAGATGAATGGCTTCCAGAAGAACGCTCTCATATACCCCGAAGGCCCGGGCTTTCCTGAAATACCTCTTATCAAGAAGGCACTCAGAACATCTGTGGTCTTCTCCCTCTCGGGAAACAAAGGGAAGGCCGCATCTCGAACAAAAGGGGGAGGAAATGGGCGTGAAACTCTTGCGACAGGACTCACATAAGTATGGAGCAGTGTCATCACATGCACAACCGGACTGGCTCTTGTCGGCCGACACCTGCCAAGCGTAAGGCGTGTCGCAAATGAGACACTTTGGCGGAAAGATGGCTGTCAGACAGGTCCCCCACAGGCCCCGCAGGAAACGGGTTGGGTCCATGTCTAGCCCAACCGTTCTATAACAGCCTGCGCAAATTCAGAGCATTTGAGCTGCCGGCCGTCAGTCAGCTGCCGGGCTAAATCGTGTGTTACGTCGCCGTCGGCAATGCATTGTTGGACGGCCTGCTCAATAGCCGAGGCAGGCTCTACCCACCCCAGGTGTGCGAGCATCATAGCTCCTGACAGGATCAATGAAACTGGGTTTGCCGTATCCTTGCCAGCATATTTTGGGGCTGTGCCATGCGTCGCTTCAAAAACGGCACAAGTGTCTCCCATATTAGCCCCGGGCGCCATTCCCAGACCCCCCACCTGAGCGGCCAGGGCATCGGAAAGATAGTCGCCGTTCAAATTGGGCGTGGCAATTACGTGGTAAGCCTCAGGCCTAAGCAGGACTTGTTGAAACATCATATCCGCGATCCGGTCCTTAATCACCACCTTACCCGGAGCAACCGCACCCTCTTCTCCTATCCCTCCATCCGACTCAAAAACGACATGATCTTTAAATAGCTCCCGGGCCACTTCATAGCCCCAAGCAACGAAAGCCCCCTCCGTGTATTTCATGATGTTGCCCTTGTGCACAAGGGTTACGCTTGGAAGTCCCTGTTCCAGGGCATATTGGACAGCCCTCGCCACCAGACGCCGTGAAGCCCGTCGGCTCATGGGCTTGACACCAATAGCCGAACCGGCGGCCACATATGCCCCTAAGCGATCCTTCAGAAAAGCAATAACCGCCTCTGCCTCCTTGCTTTGGGCCGCCCACTCGATGCCGGCGTATACGTCTTCCGTGTTTTCCCGAAATACCACCATGTTGACCTTCTCTGGATGCCGCATTGGGCTGGGGACACCCTTCATGTATCGAATTGGCCTCACACAGGCGTAGAGGTCGAGGCTCTGTCGCAATGCAACATTGACACTGCGAAATCCTTTCCCCACCGGGGTGGTCAATGGCCCCTTAATGGCCACCACATGGTCTCTGATGGTCTGCAACGTCCCCTCAGGGAGCGGTTCACCGGTTTTTCTGAACGCCTTCTCGCCGGCAAATACCTCCACCCATTGGATCCTGCGCTTATTACTGTATGCTCTGGCCACTGCAGCGTCCAAAACACCGCGAGCAGCAGCCCAGATATCAGGCCCTATACCGTCTCCTTCGATAAAAGGCAGCACGGGATTGTCCGGCACCTCGAGGTCTCCATGCGGGCCTAACGTTATCCGCTGTCGGCCATTACTTGACATGTTGTTCCCATTTCTTGAGATAGATTTGAAGAATCGTCACGGCCGCGGGGGTCATTCCAGAGATCCTGGAGGCTTGGCCCAAAGTAACCGGTCGAATACTGGAGAGCTTCTCCTTGACTTCG
>JASFIH010000171.1:0-3448 GCA_050122775.1 Deltaproteobacteria bacterium | reverse complement strand
TTCTGGCACAGGGGACACTCTATCCCGATATTATTGAATCCCGCTCGGCCTTTGGAGGACCGACCGCTGTGATCAAATCCCACCATAATGTTGGGGGGCTTCCGAGGAGGATGAAGCTCAAACTCATTGAACCCCTAAAGCACCTTTTCAAAGATGAAGTGCGTGTTCTCGGAAAAGAGCTTGGGCTCACGGATGATCTCATTTGGAGACAGCCCTTTCCTGGTCCAGGGTTGGCGATTCGTATCATCGGCGATGTTACCCAGGCCAGGCTTTCTATCTTGCGCAAGGTCGATGCCATCCTCCTTGAAGAGATTGATCGTGCCGGGCTCTACAGGAAGTTGTGGCAGTCATTTGCCGTGCTCCTTCCGCTCAAGAGCGTGGGAATTATGGGAGACCAGCGGACCTATGAAAACATTGTGGCCATGCGGGCAGTCACCAGTACGGATGCCATGACGGCTGACTGGGCAAGACTTCCCCATGCCCTGGTGGGCAGAATTTCAAACCGTATCATCAATGAGGTCAGGGGCGTCAATCGCGTTGTCTATGACGTGAGCTCCAAACCACCGAGTACGATTGAGTGGGAGTAGTTCTTGTATCCATGCCGAAAAGAACTGACATATCCACGATTATGATTATCGGATCTGGGCCGATCATTATCAGCCAGGCGTGCGAGTTTGACTACTCGGGCACCCAGGCCTGCAAGGCCTTGATGGAAGAGGGGTACGAGGTCGTCCTGGTAAACAGCAATCCTGCCACCATCATGACAGATCCCGAGATGGCCAACCGTACCTATATCGAGCCAATTACACCTGAAATCGTGGCCAGGATCATTGAAAAAGAACAGCCGGACGCCATTCTGCCTACACTCGGAGGCCAAACAGGGCTCAACACAGCTGTGCAGCTTGCTGATATGGGCGTCCTTGAGAAATTTCAGGTAGAAATGATTGGAGCGTCAGCTGACGTTATCAAGAAGGCAGAGGACCGGGACCTGTTTCGGGCAGCCATGCACCGCATTGGACTGCGGGTGCCGCAGAGCGGCATTGCACGAGATGTGGAAAGTGCACACAGAATTGCAGATCGCATTGGATATCCGATCATAGTGCGTCCGAGCTTTACCCTCGGAGGCACAGGTGGGGGCGTTGCATACAACCCAGAGGACCTTGCCAAGTGGGCCTCCTGGGGTCTGGATGCCAGCTTGATTCATGAAATCATGCTCGAGGAATCGGTGATTGGATGGAAGGAATTTGAGCTTGAGGTCATGCGCGACGGAAAAGACAATGTGGTGATCATCTGTTCCATCGAAAACCTGGATCCCATGGGCATCCATACCGGCGACAGCATTACCGTGGCACCGGCTCAGACCCTGACCGATAAAGAATATCAGGTGATGCGGGATGCCGCCATTGCCGTCATCCGTGAAATTGGAGTGGATACCGGCGGGTCGAACATTCAGTTTGCCGTCAATCCAGATGATGGAGATATGGTCATCATAGAGATGAATCCGAGGGTCTCGAGGAGTTCGGCCCTTGCGTCCAAAGCCACTGGCTTTCCGATTGCGAAAATCGCTGCCAAGTTGGCTGTGGGGTATGCTCTGGACGAGCTTCCAAACGACATCACCGGAGAGACAGTGGCTTCGTTCGAGCCAACGATCGACTACTGTGTGGTCAAGATTCCGCGGTGGACTTTTGAAAAATTTCCGGATGCCGAAGATATTCTGACCACTTCCATGAAGTCCGTGGGCGAAACCATGGCCATTGGTCGGACCTTCAAAGAGGCCCTTCAAAAAGGTTTACGCTCCCTGGAGATCGGGCGATTTGGCCTCGGGGCGGATGGCAGGGACAGACTAGAGCAAGACCGTACACCCCCCTCGCCGCAGGAGATCAGGGAGAAGCTGATGAATCCCAATTCGCAGCGCCTGTTTTACATCCGTTACGGTATCAAGGCCGGGATGGACTTGGAGACAATCCGCGCGCTGACCGGCATTGATCCCTGGTTCTTGCGCCAGATAGCCCAGATCGTGGAGCTTGAGGAGGAGATCTCAAGGTCGGGCGATCCGTTGCCGGAAGTGCTTATGAGGAAAGGCAAGACCTATGGGTTTTCGGACGTTCAGTTGGCGGCAATGACCAGCAAAGATGAGGATGGGATTCGGACGCAGCGAAAGGAACTTGGCGTTCAACCGGTATACAAACTTGTGGATACGTGTGCTGCCGAATTTGAGGCCCGCACACCCTACTATTATTCCACCTATGAACAAGAGAACGAGGCCCGCGTTTCAACGAAACACAAGGTCATGATCCTGGGTGGAGGCCCGAATCGCATTGGACAGGGGATCGAGTTTGATTATTGCTGTGTGCAGGCCTCTTTTGCCCTGCGGGAAGAGGGCGTTGAGAGCATCATGGTCAACAGCAACCCAGAGACTGTCAGTACAGATTATGACACGTCAGACAAGCTCTACTTTGAGCCGCTTACAAAGGAAGATGTGCTCAATATCGTGGAGACTGAAAAGCCTTCAGGCGTGATTGTCCAGTTTGGAGGACAAACCCCGCTCAATCTTGCAGCTGCCCTGTCTGCCGCAGGCGTGCCTATCCTTGGCACATCACCGGAAAGTATCGCTGCTGCCGAAGACCGGGAGCTGTTCAAGAATCTGCTTCGGAAACTCGGGTTGAAGCAGCCGGATAATGGGACGGCCAAGAGTGTCAGAGAAGCAACGAGGGTCGCAAAGACGATTGGCTATCCCCTGATCGTGCGGCCGTCATACGTCCTTGGCGGGCGAGCAATGCAGATCGTATATGATGAGCCCTCGCTGGAGGATTTTGCGCGCAAGGCCCTGCTTGCTTCCCCAGAACACCCGATTCTCATTGATCATTTCCTCGCGGATGCCATGGAAATTGATGTGGACGCGATTTCCGACGGGCGGACAACCATCATTGGTGGGATCATGGAACACATTGAGGAGGCCGGGGTTCATTCTGGAGACAGCGCTTGCGTGCTTCCACCCCAGGGTTTGCCGCCATTTCTTCTGGAACAGATCAAGGCCCATACCCGTGCGCTGGCAAGAGAACTCCGTGTCGTGGGTTTGATGAACATTCAGTTCGCTGTTAAGGATGAAGAGATCTTTGTGCTGGAGGTCAATCCAAGAGCGTCGCGTACGATTCCCTTTGTAAGCAAGGCCACGGGCGTTTCTTTGGCCAAGCTGGCTGCCAAGGTGATGCTGGGGCGCACACTGGAAGACTTGGGGCTTTCCCGTGAAGTGCAGACAACGCATGTCGCAGTGAAGGAAGCGGTCCTGCCTTTTGATCGGTTTCCGGATGTGGACATCCTGTTGGGGCCCGAGATGAAATCCACCGGTGAGGTCATGGGCATAGACACTGATTTTGGCAGGGCATTTGCCAAGTCTCAACTGGCAGCCGGACAGCACCTGCCCTCTGAAGGTGCCGTGTTTATCAGT
>JASFIH010000170.1:0-3458 GCA_050122775.1 Deltaproteobacteria bacterium | reverse complement strand
AAGGTTCTCCTCGGGGCTCGATGCTTTTACTCTTGTATATCACCCCGAGTAGACCGCTATGGTCCACCCGGGGCCTGAACCTAAGGGTTATAAACCCGGGTGGACGCTTCTAAAGCTAAAAAAGAAGCGTCCAAAAAGAAACACGGCTCGATTGCCTGGATTCTTCACCATCTTTGAAAAGTCTCCGTGAACATTTTCCTTATAACCGTCTATGTTGCGTCTGTCAACCATAATCTTCTGCACGTTGCGTCACTCTTTGAAAAAGAGATAAAAGGGGTCCGCTCCGGCCATTCAAAGGCAACGGACGTCCTACTCCTCTTGGTGAAAATCTGGCAGCTTATCTGAGCCGAAATTCCCGCCAAATCAAGATTGACATAACGTGCTTTGTAAATTAATGATTTGACGCACTGCATTATGGTGTTCGATGCGTTTATGGGTTTCACCAGGTGACGTGGCATGAACGCGATTGCCACGGGATTCACACGCTACAATTACCGTTGTGGAGGGCTGTCATGCATTCCCTGTTAACTGAAGAGGTCGGGAAAAAGCTTCTCCTCTTAGGAAACGAAGCAATCGTAAGAGGCGCCCTGGAAGCAGGGGTGGCATTCGCCACCACCTACCCCGGCACCCCATCTTCTGAAATCGGCGACAATTTTTTTCAGATATCGAACGAATCGGATCTCTTCTTTGAGTACTCTACCAATGAAAAGGTGGCGTTAGAGACAGCGGCTGGCGCTGCGGTTTCTGGTGTTCGGGCGATGTGCAGTATGAAACATGTGGGTCTGAACGTTGCCGCCGATCCCCTGATGACGCTTGCGTACGTGGGCGTACGTGCTGGAATGGTGATTGTGACAGCAGATGATCCATCCATGTTTTCCAGTCAGAACGAGCAAGACAATCGCATATACGCACGATTATCAAACCTTCCCATGTTCGAACCAGCATCGGCTCAGGAAGCGAAAGAGATGACAACAGCGGCTTTTGAAGTTTCAGAGGCTCTGGAACTTCCGGTGCTACTTAGGACAACCACACGCTTAAGTCACTGCCGGGGCATCGTCACCACAGGACCCATGAAGCCCCGTAAGACAAAGGGAACCTTCATCAAGGATAGCTCCCGTTTTGTCACCGTGCCCGCCAATGCACGGGTGCGCCACGGGGTGTTGCTGGCGCAGAGCGAGAAGGCAAGAGACATGGCATGCGCATCTTCCTTTAACACCATTACCGGCGACGGTCGATGGGGAATCGCTACCAGCAGCATTGCTTATTCTTACGTTGCTGATGCCATTCAGGATCTTGGCGTCCAGGACCGTGTAAGGGTATTGAAACTTGGTTTCACCTATCCCTTTCCGGACCAGGTGGCAGCAGAGTTCATCAGGTCAGTGGACAAAGTTTTGGTGGTGGAAGAACTGGAGCCTGTTTTAGAAAACGAGCTGAAGGTTACAGCCCAGACGAATGGACTCGTGACACCGATCTCGGGCAAGGCCCCTGGATTGTTCTCACGACTTTACGAATACGATCCAGGTATGGTGCGCCACGTGATTGCACGGTTTTGCGAAGTTAATTACACTGGTCCGAAGCCAGTGAACATCAAAGAAGATCCCGTGGATGTCCAGGTCCCACTCCGTCCTCCAAACCTATGTCCAGGGTGCCCGCACAGGAACACATACTACATCATCAAGACACTCCTTAAAGATTTGAATATCGAAGCAGTATTTCCGACCGACATCGGCTGTTATACCTTGGGGCTTCTGCCACCGCTGGCAATGGCTGATTTCTTGATCTGCATGGGTTCGAGTGTCAGTTCGGCTGCCGGTATTGCGCGGGTGACCGACAGGAAGGTGATCGCTTTTGTGGGGGACTCGACGTTCTTTCATTCGGGGATTACAGGACTCATCAACGCTGTTCATAACCAACACGCGTTCATATTGGTCATATTGGATAATGGGACAACTGCTATGACCGGTCACCAACCCCACCCCGGGATAGAACTTGCGCCCACAGGATGGGACAAGCCAACCATAAGCATTGAGGCCATCGTTAAGGCCTGTGGCGTGAACCGAGTCAGGACCATCGATCCCAGGCAGTTGATGGACTCGAAAGACAAAATCACGGGTATTCTGAAATCAGATGGACTTTCGGTCATCGTTTCTCGAGCCCCCTGCCCTCTTTACGAGACCCGTATCACGGGACGGAAGAAAGAGACGGCCTACCGTGTAGGCATCAAGTGTGAGGCCTGCAGGCATTGTCTTGAAAACTTTGGTTGCCCAGCCCTGCATCTCAGTGATGCATACTATGAGAGGGCTCATATGGCGATTAACGACGATCTTTGCATAGGCTGTGGATTTTGCGACCAGTTTTGCGAGGCGATCCGTCCAAAAAAACTAAAGGTGAAGAAAAGCGGATGAAGGAATTCTATCGCATTTTTTTGACGGGTGTTGGCGGACAGGGCACACTACTGGCTACAACGGTACTGGCAGAGGCTGCCATCTGGGCAGGTCACGATGCTGTCACCAGCGAGGTGCATGGCATGGCGCAACGGGGCGGCGTGGTGGAATCCACGGTCATGATTGGGGGTATCAAGAGCCCCATCATCTCGGATGGCGAAGCAGATGTCCTCCTCGGATTTGAACCAGTAGAGACCTATCGGGCCATGAGGAAGTGCTCGGCAGATTCTGTGGTTGTGTCAAATACAGTGCCTGTAACTCCCTACGGCGTAGCCATCGGTAAGGGTCCGTATCCAAATGTGGAAAAACTCTTTGATTTCATCCGCAGCCAGGTGAAACAGCTCATCACCCTAGACGCCCAAACCTTGGCACAGAAAGCCGGATCCATGCTTGCAACCAATATCGTCATGCTCGGCGCTCTAGCCAAAAGCGGTGTGCTCCCCATTCCAAAGGAGGCCTTTGAGGAGACCATTCGAACCAGGACAAAGACCAAGTTTGTGGAGACCAACTTACGTGCTTTTGATTTGGGTTTCGACAATACGGGGCACAAGGGAAACGGATGAACGCAGGCCCACAGCCATTCCTACAGAGGATAACAATTCAGCCCGTAACGGCATCGGGAGGGCCAAAGAGAAATGATTTTCCTTGTTCCCAACGGTGAATCAGTCCGGATTTTGAGGCACTGTGAAGCTTATTCGAAACTTTAGCATCATTGCTCATATCAACCACGGCAAATCAACGCTCTCCGATCGGCTCATCCAGGTAACCGGCATCATTTCCCAACGAGACTTTAAGGATCAGATCCTGGATTCCATGGAGATTGAGCGTGAACGCGGTATCACGATTAAGAGCCAGGCCGTGTCCCTTCCTTACACAGCCAAGGACGGTTATACCTATACCCTAAACCTTATAGACACGCCCGGTCATGTGGACTTCACATACGAGGTATCGAGATCCTTGGCGTCGTGTGAAGGGGTGCTCCTCCTTGTAGACGCCAGTCAGGGGGTGGAGGCA
>JASFIH010000169.1:0-3491 GCA_050122775.1 Deltaproteobacteria bacterium | reverse complement strand
TCCCATTGTGGCGATGACAGCCCATGCTATGAAGGAAGACCGGGAAAGATGTCTTGGGGCAGGCATGGACAGCTACATATCGAAGCCGATAAGAGCGGAGGAGCTTTTTTCGGTCATTGAGAACTTGACAAATGGTTCACAGGACAAAAAAGGCCGCTCTGCTTCAAAGTATGTTGCGCAGCGCGCCGAGGATATATTTGATCTGTCAAAGGCCCTGAGTGCAGTAGATGGTGACAGAGAACTCTTTGAAGAGATTGCCAATGTGTTCCTAAAAGACGCTGCTGACAAAATAGCTGAGCTTAGAGAAGGAGTGGACAAAAGAGATGGCAAAGTCGTTGAGCAATCTGCTCATACACTTAAGGGCTCTGTAATTAATTTTGGCGCCAAACGTACCTTCGATGCAGCCCACCGATTAGAACTCATAGGGAAGAATGGAACATGGACGGCAGCTGAAAGAGCCCAGTTGGAACTGGAAATAGAACTCAAGCTGCTTGAAGAGACCATAAAACGTGCATTGGCGGCATGAGGACAGCTATAGGTGTCATCTTGTTCTTTATTCTCAAGCAGTCTTCCAAGCGTCTCCTGTTGGCAAGCATACACAGAATCGTGGACAATCAACTATCGTTGGGCACAGTTCAAGCCATTAGACTCCCTCCGAAAGGTTTTTCTCGAAAACTGTTGAGTCATACTATGTGTGTGTCTCACGCATTCGGCCTGATGTTCACAATTTCTTGATAAACACAAATCCCATCAGATTCAAGATACTGCCATTGTTTCAAAGCTAAGCGAGGGGTTTGGAGCATGACTATTGGAAAAAATGTGGTTGACCGACGCAAACACAAGCGAATTCGAACCCAGCGTGCTATATTTGTTGCTCTCAGGCCTAATTATGTCAAAACAGGCCAAGTTGTCGATCTGAGCATGGCTGGGCTTGCATTCCAGTATAATGCCGACTCAGAACCGCCAGACACGTCGTCTGAATTAGACATTGTCTCGGCCGATCCTGATTTCTATTTGTCCGGAATGCCATTCCAGATCATATCAGATCTTGAAATGGACGGAGTGCCTTTCCGCTCTGTAAGAAAGAGGCGATGTGGCCTGCGATTTGGGGATCTCACTGCTGAGCAGGTATCCAACCTTGAATTTTTGATTGAGAACTACGCTGAAGGGGGGGGCATAGCTTAGAAGCTGCACCCATGTTCTGTCTTGAGGGGATAAGACGAGTTCAAGAGGTTATACCTTTCTTGAGTCCATATCCTGTGCCTGCCTTGTTAGGGTCTACACTTATAGTAATGTCATAGCATTGATGATGCAGGCACGATAAGAAGTGTTTTAATAGCGCTTTCATATCTTCAAATCGGGCCTTGCTTAATATCCAGCGACTGTGAATCAAAGGTCAAGAGAGACTATGGGTAATTTTGCACCCAAATGATTTTTTAAGTTTTCATTCAGTCCTGCTGCGGCAAGATATCTTACCTTTGCAGAACCATATCGAAACGAGCCCCCTTCCTTCCAGTTTCAGAGTCTTCAGTCGATTGGCACACACTGTCGACTTCGGAAAAGTAGCCAGCTCTGATGTGGGGCTACAGTGAAAGGTTGCTTCGGGGTAGATTCGGGGTAACTTTTTTTCATATCAGGTGAAATTATTGCACGTATTTTGATTATTGCACGATTTCGAAATTCGTGTTATTAACTGAAATTAGAGGAAAAGCCCGATATATCAGTGTTTTTAGGAAAGTCGTCGGGACTTCTTCAAATCCAGTCGTCCCGACCACCTCTTTTTGAGGCCAAGGCAGTCCATCCTTTCAGTAGCTGGCCACATCGGCTGGCTATTTGTCTCCATGGGCGCGCTTTGTTCCCGATAGGAAAAGCTTGATGAGGATTCTCATTACAGGTGGCGCCGGCTTTATCGGATCACATCTGGCCGAGGCCCATCTTGAAAAGGGGGACGAGGTCTATGTGATCGACGATCTCTCAACAGGCTCGATTCAAAACGTAACGCCTTTGCTTGAGAGTGTGGAGTACGGAGGCCGCCTCTTTTTCAGTCCCGATTCTATTTTGAATCATGAGAAAATGCTCGAGCTGGTGGGCATCTGCGACCGGGTTTATCATCTTGCAGCTGCTGTCGGTGTCTTTTATGTCCTGGAACATCCCTTTGAGTCTATCCGGACCAACATACAGGGCACGGAAAAGGTGCTGGAGCTTTGCAACAAGTTCAAGAAAAGGGTGTTGATCACATCTTCCTCCGAGGTCTACGGAAAGCACTTGCACGCCCCATTGGTGGAAACGGACAATATCATCTACGGACCTTCGAGCAAGTTTCGCTGGAGCTACGCAGCCTCCAAACTCATGGATGAATTTATGGCACTTGCCTACCATCGCACCAACGGCTTAGAAGTGGTTGTGGCCAGGCTCTTCAACACAGTCGGGCCAAGGCAAACTGGCGCATATGGAATGGTGATTCCGAGGCTGGTTGGCCAGGCACTGAGGGGCGAACCCCTCACAGTTTACGGGGACGGCAAACAGACCCGGACATTCACCTATGTCAAGGATGTGGTTGATGCCCTCATCGGTCTCATGGCCAGCCCTGAGGCGACCGGCGAGGTGTTCAACGTTGGTGGAACTGAAGAAATCAGTATCGAAGCCCTCGCCCAGAAAATCATTGCCCTTGTGGGCAGCAATTCGAAGATTGAGTATGTTCCCTATGAGGTCGCTTTTGAGAAAGACTTCGAGGATATGGAAAGACGCGTGCCGGGTATTCAGAAGATTAAGGACTGTATTGACTTCGAGCCGAGAACCGACCTGGACGGCATTCTGAGAAACGTGATCGACTACATGTCCCGAAGCACGACATCTTCTCCCCGGTAGGGACATATGTATGCCAATTTCATTTACTTCATTCTCGTCCTCCTTATCTACACCACATATCACCCACCGGAAACTCCCCACTTAGGCCCTTTCGAGACCCTAGCCGTCTTCTTGTTGGGAGTGGGCATCCTCGCCATAACAACAAGGGCTGCCTTTGGCGTCCTTTATAGAAACATTTTCCAACGGGGGGTGCGCGGACTGCATGGGGAGTTTGACCGGATCTTTCATCGACAGGCCGTGTTGGCGGTTATTATCTTTGCTGTCAACATCTACGTCTTGAATCTCAAATTGTATGTCCTGAAGATTCCCCTGTTTTCAAGCTCCCCAACACTGACGGCCCTGTTGTTCATTGGCCTTTTCATGGGCTATCTTGCGGTCATCTGGGCGGGAGCCTGGGCAGCCTATCGGGTTCTTTTTCAGGCCGAGATCTCCAGACGATCCTACGTTGTTTCCAGCATCTCCTTCAACTTTCCTGTGATACTGCCCTGGCTTTTGATTTCGGCAGGCATGGACATCATCAACGTCTTGCCATTTTCCACCCCAAAGCGTCTGCTTGTCACAGCAGAGGGGCAGCTCGTCTTCTTTTCTCTCTTTTTAGTGGCTCTTGTCATTGTCGCCCCTTC
>JASFIH010000168.1:0-3494 GCA_050122775.1 Deltaproteobacteria bacterium | reverse complement strand
TTTCAGCGCCGGCGGGCTCGGGAACATGAATGCTCACCGAATCCCCGTCAAATAAGCCCAACTTTTCGCACAGGCGATACGTCACCTCAGTTCTGTCGAAAAGCCATGGATATCCTTTGTGGGCCTTAAACTTGGAAAACTCTTTGCTGTATATGAAAGCCGAGCGCATGAAGGGTCCTTGTTCTATTCTCTGCGTGCTCTTTGGCGACTGCTTCTTGGGGGTTTCAGACGCAATTCCATATCACGTTCGCGTTCAATTGCGCCGCAGAACACAAACCCCACCTTTTCGAATACTCTAATAGCACAGGTATTGGCGGTGCGAACCGTCAACACAACCTTTTCGCATCCAGCCTCCTTGGCTACTGCTTTCATCACAGTTGAGAGCCCTGTGCCAATGCCACAGTCTCGGAATTCCTGGTGGATGAAGATTAAATACTCCGGACACGAAGGGGTGCAGGAGAGGTCGAGGGCAATGTGGCCTACTGGTTGGTCTTTGTATAAGGCCAGAATGTTAAAAAAATCCGAGATGACATAACCAAGCCATTTGAGCCGTACCTTATCATCAGATGGTGGCAAGCCAGATTCAATGCCTTTGGGCTCAAAGGCATCGTACATGTCCTTTAAGCCTTGAAAGTCAGCCGCTTCATAGGCTCGAACCTGGATGAGTCGTCCTCGCTTGTCGCGGATTTGGGTCGGCAGCGACTTGAGACTCGGCTTTTTCCGCACCGCAGAACACATTGGGCAATGGACCCGGAACCCCACTATCAAGGTGCAAGCTTCAACCTTTGATACAACTTTTCAAAATCAAAGACCTGGTTGACTAGCATCATGCCGTGATTCACTTTTTCCCTGGCCTCCAGCTTGAATTGGCCCACCATGCCCTCCACATTTTTTGCCACGGTGTAGGTGTCATCCCTGACCACAAGGATGGGTACACCCTTTGCCTCGGCCCTGGCAATGATCGTATCATTGGGGTAAAGGTTTCCAGAAAGAACGAGGCATCTGACCGCATTTTCAATGGCCACAAGCTGAATATCTGTTCGATCGCCGCCGACAATAATTCCAGCAGCAGGCGTTTTCAGCAGATAGTTGGTGAATTTGTCTACCTGCATGCCTCCGACCAGAAAATTTTCCACCAGAGCCTCCATTTTGTTCTTTCCGCACACGACATCGGCGCTGAGGTGTTCGGCAAGATCGCTTACGCTGGTTGATCTCAACAGTGTATCCTGAGGCACTGACCCAAAATAGTCCATATCTTTGCGCTTGAGGAAGGGTGACACCAGATTTTCTATCTCAGTCACGTCCAATGCCGCTACTCTATTAAACACAACGCCGATCATGGAAGCCCCTAAGACCTTCTTCAGTTCCAAGATGAAGTCAACACAAACATTACATGCATATCTTTCGACAAATAATGCGGCAGCATTCAATAGTCCAACGACCTGTAGGCCGGATATGCCAAGTGAGCTACCCTCGCTAAAATTGTTGTCGCAACCGACAATGACCACATCTTTATCCTGAGATATTTTCTTGAAGGCATTTTCTATTTCTTGATCCAAGCCGGTTATGTCTTTTTCAAAGTTTTCCATGATCAGGTCCCGCGTTACCACAACCGGGCATATGAGTTCCACAGGGTCTTTCAACTCAAAGAGCCTGTACATCAGCCAAGCATCCCTGTCTGTTAGAATGTTATTCACCTTGACGGGAAAGTGTCCCATAGGTTTGAAATAGCCGACCCTAAAACCATCTTTCTTCAGCCGATCCATTATGCCCATGGTCAACAGTTTCTTCCCAGTGTGCTTCTCAGTGGACGTAATGTATAAAGCTTTCATGGTTACCCCTTTCCCAAAAGGCAGATATAGAGGCAGTCTCCGCTAGTAAAGACTGCAGGTGAACTCATCACACTCCCGCTCAGCCAGTACCTCAAAGGCATAGAGAATCCGTCTTTCTCTATCCATGTGTTTTCCAGCAAGGGTTTCGAATACGACTGTTTTAAATCTTTCAAGGGCCTGTTCCTTTGAAGGGATATTCTCAAGCCCTTCAGCTATGACGTGGCCGGATTGTGTTTCCAGGACCTCAGCTGACCGGCCGTTTGTCACCACCGTAAATGGCACTGTATAAGGTTCGACAAGCCTGGCTGCAGCTAACGCTGGCCTTTCACGGCTCACCAGGGAACCAGGTCCAAAGATGATGATCATGAATGCCTTTCCTGAAACATGGACCACAAAGTTGACGATGAAAGTGCCCTTGTTCCCATCCACATCCAGCGCAATGGGTCGTCTTACTCTTATGTCTTCCTTCAGGTATCCTTTTTCGTTGACGAGAAAACGGGCAATTTCCTGCCTGGCTCTTTCGTCAATGGTATCAATGAGGGTCTCACCTGTTATGAAATCAACCGTTTCGCCCAGGACAAGCTCATGAGCGCTCATTTTGGCTTTCCTTCTGCAGCTTGCTGATCCACGAGCCTGGAGAATTCAAAGGATGGAGAGATACCCAATGCTCCCAACAGAGTCCACTGTGTGCACTATGCGGTAACTTGCTCAAAAACAATTATTATCATGACTAAGGGCAAATACCAAAGTATTTTAAGACTTCCATTCTGTCGCTTGACAACAGCCCTTAAAGCGTGAGGGCTGAAGACCAATGGCTGAGCTTTCACCTTGATTACGCAAAGCCCTTTGGGTATGTTTTTGATTCAGCAGTCCCAGGTGCCAATTCCCTTTACCCTGCTGTCCGACAATGCTCCCCTGAGTGGCGTATGATACTCAGAAGGGAGGCACGGGGCCTGCGATCTTTTTGAAAGGAGAGGTTATGTCGGCAATCGATCAGTTATCCCGCGAAAGACTTCTTATTCTGCTGAAGAATTTTGCCAAGAACTGGCTTGCGCACGACGGCCTGTGGTTCCAAGCTGTGGAGCGGGCCCATGGCATCGAGCATGCGATGGAACTCGACGCCCAGGCCTGGAGGCGCTTTTCACCGATAGAGGCAAAGCGGATAAAGACCTTTCTTGGGTTGCCCGAATGCCCAGGACTTGAAGGCCTGAAGGCCGCGCTTGAATACCGGCTCTATGCTGTGTTGAACAAGCAGCATAGCGAACTGGAACAAGGGTTCCTTCGCTTCTATATGGATGATTGCAGGGTGCAGAGCGCACGTAAGCAGCGAGGGTTACCTGACCTTCCCTGCAAGGAGGTGGGTCTGGTCGAGTACAGTGCCTTTGCTGCTGAGATTGATCCAAGAATCAAAACCCGCTGCATTGCCTGCCCACCGGATAAGCATCCTGACGCATACTACTGCGGATGGGAGTTCTGGATCCACGAGGAAATTGGTGGCAAGGATAGCGATTAAGTGAACAGGAAGTGTGCCAAGCTCTCAAATAATTCTTGGGCGCATGCCACCGCGGGGGTCATATCAGAAAGGGGCGGAATTTTTGTCGGCTTTCAGCCAAGGTGGTGAGGATTTGAGACCCACCAGCCCGATGAACAGATACGCGGGCC
>JASFIH010000167.1:0-3515 GCA_050122775.1 Deltaproteobacteria bacterium | reverse complement strand
TGAAAAAGGCAGCCGGCAGTCTGAACGATATCTACCTCGGACCAGATCCGGATCGGGAAGGTGAAGCCATAGCATGGCACACCGCAGAGGTCCTCAAGAAGAAGGGGCGGAGATTCCACCGGGTCCTGTTTCATGAGCTGACCCAGAGTGCCATATTGGCTGCAATGGCGTCTCCCGAGGAGCTGAACAAGGACAGGTTCGACTCACAGCAGGCCAGGAGGATCTTGGATCGTCTCGTTGGATATCTGATTTCCCCGATCCTGTGGAAAAAGGTCCAGCGGGGTCTGAGTGCGGGCCGGGTTCAGTCTGTGGCGGTGCGCATGATCTGTGAACGTGAAAGGCAAATTCAGGCCTTTGAAGCCGAAGAGTACTGGAGCATTACTGCGAAGCTCGAGGGCGCATCACCTCCGCCGTTCCATGCCAAGCTCGTCAAGCAACATGACAAGAAGTTCAACATCCCGGACGAAAAGGCAGCGCAAGCGGTCCTGAAAGATCTTGAAAATGCCGATTTCATGGTAGAGAAGGTCGTCAAAAAGACGCAAAAGAGAAACCCTCTGCCTCCATTTACGACGAGCAAACTCCAGCAGGAAGCGATTCGCAGGCTCGGATTCTCTGCCAGGAAGACCATGACGGTCGCCCAGCAGCTTTACGAAGGCATCGAACTCGGCCCTGGAGAGCCTGTGGGCCTGATCACTTACATGCGTACCGATTCCACCCGCATTGCCAACGAGGCGATGCAGGAGGCTCGGCATCTCATTAAAGACGAACCAGGCCCGGACTATTTGCCTAGTCAGCCGTGTGTCTTTAAGAACAAGAAAAAGGCGCAGGACGCCCACGAGGCGATACGCCCCACGTCCGTGATCCGCAAGCCAGAAGGCATTTCCCAGTTCCTGTCCAAGGATCAGTTGGCTCTCTACGAACTGATCTGGCGGCGGTTTGTGGCATGCCAGATGAAGCCAGCGGTGTTCGACCAAACCCTGGTGAGCATTGCAGCAGGGCCATACACTTTCCAGGCCTCAGGTTCCATCATGCGTTTTCCCGGCTTCATGGCACTCTATACCTCCTCCAATGAGAAAGAGGGTGAAGCAGAGACCAAAGAAGTATTGCCGCCCCTATCGGACGGCATGCCGCTGCAATGCCATGAACTCCAACCAAGACAGCATTTTACCCAGCCTCCCCCGCGTTTTTCGGAAGCTTCCTTGGTTAAGGAACTGGAAGAAAAGGGCATCGGGAGACCGAGCACATATGCGACTATTTTGAGCACGATCAGAGGCAAAGGATACGTGGACCTTGTCAAGCGACAATTCAAACCGACAGAGCTAGGCCTTATCGTCAACGACTTGCTTGTAGCTAGCTTTCCGGACATCCTGGACGCGGATTTCACAGCGCGCATGGAGGACGATCTAGACAGAATAAAGGAAGGCGACATTGATGCGGTTAGTGTGCTGCGGACGTTCTATGACTCTTTTGAGAAGGATTTGGAACGCGCAGCAAAGGAGATGCACAGTGTCAAGGGAGAGGGCCTGGGAGTTGATCTGGACTGCCCCACGTGTGGTCATCGCCTTACGATCAAAGTTGGAAAGAGCGGCCCTTTCCTTGCCTGTTCCGACTACCCGAATTGTCACTTTACGGGCAATTACAGTCGCGATGAAGCCGGGCAAATTCAGATTCAAAGGCTGGCGGCAGATCTGCCAACAGATGAAAAGTGCGCAAAATGTGGTAGCCCAATGGTGCAAAAACAGGGACGCTTTGGCGCGTTCCTGGCTTGCTCAGCCTATCCTGAGTGCAAGAACACGCGATCTTTGACCGAAAGGACCTCACCAAAACCCACACCCACGGGTGTTAGATGTCCCGAGCCAGGATGCGAAGGGGAACTCGTTTCAAGAAGATCAAAGCGAGGACGGGTGTTCTATGGCTGCACCCGGTATCCGAAGTGCACCTTCGCCGTGTGGGACAAGCCTGTACCGCAGCCGTGTCCTGCGTGCCACACGCCTTTTCTGCTGGAACACACTACCAAGAAAGACGGGCCTCATCTAAAATGCCCAAATAAGACCTGCACCTTTAAGCAGACCCTTTAGTTGGAAAGCAGGCCGGTCAAAATGCAAATTCTTTGTGTATCACAAAGCGGAGCATGTTTCTGGATTCGTCAAACAGAACCTGCGGACAATCGGCCCTACCCGAGTTTGTGGGTCACCACCTGAGCAATCTCTCTGCAGTACAGTTCGGTCTCCTCGTGCGTTGGCCCCTCTACCATGACCCGACACATCGGTTGTGTGCCTGAGTAGCGGACCAGAACCCTTCCCCTTTCTCCAAGAATCTCTTCCACGCGCCTGACAGCATGCACAATGTCAGGAATTTCTTCAATCGGCGGTTTGCTCTTCACCTCCACATTGATCAAGCGCTGCGGGAACACCTTCATCAGTTTGGAAAGCTCGGAAAGACGCTTGCCTTCCTTTTGCATGGCACGCACCAACATCAAGGCCGTTAGAATACCATCTCCCGTGTTGTGGTGGTCAAGAAATATCATGTGTCCAGAGTCTTCTCCGCCAACCGACGCCCCTCTTGCCAGCATTTCCTGCAGCACATACTTGTCGCCCACCTGCGTTGTGACAAGCCCGATACCTAATTCCTTGCAAGCAAGCCCAAGACCGATATTACTCATTACCGTGCTTACAACCAAATTGTTGCCCAGCCGATGTTCGTCTCTCATCACCTTGGCACAGATGACCAATATTTGGCCACCCGTAAGCACGCCGCCCGTTTCGTCCACAGCCGTCACACGATCTCCATCCCCATCAAAGGCAAATCCGATATCAGCCCCACGCTTTGCTACCTCTGCAGCCAGTGTTTCAGGATACTCCGATCCGCAATGCAAGTTAATATTGGTACCGTCGGGATCAGAAAACAGTGAATGCACTGTGGCGCCCAATTCCCTGAATGCAGAGGGACCAACCTCAAACGTGGCCCCATTAGAACAGTCCAAGACAATGTTGAGCCCGTCAAGGGCCCTTTCGTCAGATACCTGTTCCTTCAAGAAGGTTATATAGCGACGAGGCGCATCGGTCAAAACACGTGAGGTGCCAAGGATCTGTTCTCTTTCAGACGGTTCGATTATGGTATCTTCCAACACAAGCCGCTCAATCTCATATTCCATTTCATCCGAGAGCTTAAACCCGTCTCCTCTGAAGATTTTGATGCCATTGTCCGTAAAAGGATTGTGCGAGGCTGAGATAATGACGCCTGCATCAAGACCCATGCTACTGGTCACATACGATACGCCGGGGGTTGGCAAAGAGCCTGCCAGCAGGGCATCACCACCCGTTGAACAAATGCCTGCAACCAGGGCATGTTCAAGCATATCACCAGATATCCTGGTGTCTTTGCCCACGAGAATCTGCGGTCTGTCATGGCTATGTTTAAACATACGGGCTGTTGCACGCCCAATTCTTACGGCCATCTCCGGGGTCATGGGGTACTCATTGGCCACGCCCCTGATACCGTCTGTGCCAAACAAC
>JASFIH010000166.1:0-3516 GCA_050122775.1 Deltaproteobacteria bacterium | reverse complement strand
GCACTGCTTAACAAGATCGCCATGGGATCAGCGCTCTCTGAGTGCCATGTATTTGGCTCTGAGGACAGGTTTCAAGAGGTAGGATAGAATCGTCTTCTTGCCGGTGAGGATGTCGACTGATGCCACCATGCCCGGGATAATCGGTAAAGGATCGCTTTCCGGACCAAGATAGTTCTTCTTGGTGCGTAACCGGACAAGATAGTAGCTGTTCCCCTGATCATCTGTAATACTGTCGGCGCTTATGTGCTCAAGGTTGGCTTCAAGGCCGCCGTATATCGTGAAATCATAAGCAGTAAACTTCACCATGGCCTCCTGGTTTGGCCTCAGAAAGGCAATGTCTGCAGGCTTGATCCTGGCCTCGATCAGCAAGGTGTCTTCCAGCGGAACGATCTCGACGAGGTCCATACCGGGCTGGATGACGCCGCCCACAGTATTAACCAAGAGACGATTAATCGTGCCATTGACAGGTGAGCGCACTGATGTCCGGTTGAGCCGGTCTTCTAGGGCAACAGCTGAAGCTGAGACCTCTTCAAGCTGCGCCAAAACTTCATTCAATTCTGATTTCGCCTTATTGAAGAAGGCAAGCTTGACCTCTTCCAGTGCCAACTGCGCTTCCTGGTACCTTGACCGTGCCTTTGGAATTGTCTGTCGTATTGTCTCTATTTCTCCCTGCATTTGGCTCGCCTGACGCTCAAGATGAAGCACTTCCACTTCTGAAACTGCGCCTTGGCCGACAAGTGGCCTGGTCAACTCCAATTCTTTTTGCAAAAGCGCATTGGTCCGGGTCAGCTCCGCAAACTTGCTATTCAGCTCTTCCAGTTCTTGTTTACGTTGATTGATCTGCTCTTGGTGTATTGCCAAACTCGACTGAAATTCTGTTTTCCTGGATTCAAACAACGCCTCTTCACGCGCACCGATCTCGGGCTTTTCAGTCATAACCTCCTGCGGGACTTCAAAGGCCGTATCATTCGCTTCAGCCAACAGGCGGGCCGCCTTGGCCTTGTAGGAGAGATACTTCACCCGATTCTGTTGAAATGAGGATGAAAATCGTGTTTCGTCGATCCGCAGCAGGAGCTGACCCTTCTTGACTAGGTCACCAACATCAACAAGTATCTCCGAAAGGATGCCTCCTTCCAGATTCTGCACGACCTGAATCTGGCTGGAAGGGACAACCTTGCCACTTCCCCTTGTGACTTCCTCGATGGCTGAAACAGAGGCCCAGAAAATGGCAAGAACAAATAGAACAAGGACCACCCATAGAATTGTCCTGCCCCCTTTTGGAGACTGGGCAAGGATGGAGGTGCGGATATCCGTGGCGAGGTCAATATCCTCAGCCGGCATTCGGTAGAACAAATCGCTTGATTTCGATTTTTCCTCAGGTTCAGGCAATTAAGCGGCCCTTCCTCTCAGTGCCTCAAGGACAGAAGCCTTGGGTCCATCTGCGACAACGGCACCATTGTCGATGACCACAAGGCGGTCAACCATTTCCAGGAGTGAGGCCCTGTGGGTGATCAAAAGCAAGGTCTTGTTCTTAATGACCTTAGATATGTTATTTCTCAAGCGAATCTCTGTTCGGTTGTCCATGTTACTTGTAGGCTCGTCCAGAACAAGGACGGGTGGATCCAGCAGCATAGCTCTCGCCAGGGCGACACACTGCCTTTGTCCTCCGGAGAGTCCTCTGCCCAATTCTCCCACTTCCATGTCAAAACCCATGGGATGCTTTTTGAGAAATTCGTCGACGCCCGCAAGCTCTGCCGCACGCAAAACCAAATCGTCGCCAACATCGTGGGTACCCATAGTGATATTGTCACGGACGGTTCCTCGGAAGAGCGTTATATCCTGCGGGACATACCCTATGAATCGACGAAGCTCTGCAGGATCAATCTGCCTGATATCGGTTCCATCCATACTTACCATGCCACTGCTCGGCTGATATAGACCCAGTACCAGTTTGCCTAGCGTGGTCTTCCCTGAGCCAACAGGACCGATGATACCAACCTTTTCACCAGCAGAAACCCTTAAGGAAATATTGTTCAAAACCTTCATAGTCTGGCCAGGATAAGAAAAAGCAAGGTTTTTCAGTTCGATGGCACCCTGCAACCTGGTCCTATGCAGAAATGTCTTTCCTGGCGGCCTTTCCACAGGAAGTTCCATGATACCATTTAGCGTCTTAAGTGCTGCTTTGGCACGATGGAAGCGGGTAGCCAGATTGACCACCTGCGCCATTGGTGCCACAGCTTGCCGCGAGAGAATGACCAAGGCAATGAGGCCACCCTGTGTGAGATTACCCTCTGAAATCATATAAACGCCGCCAACAACGACGGCCACCACCACAATACCTTGTATGAAAAAGGAAAGGTGGTTGACGGATGACGAAAGGAATCTCGACCTGGCACTCCACTTTGCAATATAACTAACGGCTTCTTCCCAGGCTCGTTGAATCTGGCTTTCAGCGCCAAGCATTTTGATGGTCTCAAGACCCGACAACCCTTCAACGAGAATAGCATTTTTCTGAGCTGAGGCCTGCAGTGAATTTTCAACCGCCCTCTGGAGGGGAACCTGGACAAGAAAAGCATAGAGCAACAACAACACGATAGCCACAAAGTGAATGACGACTATAATGCCCCCAATATACCAGATAACAAGGAGCCCCAACGCCATAAATGGCATGTCGATTAATGCAGTAATGGAGAAGGAGGTGATAAAATCACGGACGCTTTCAAACTCCTGCAGGTTTCTAGTGAAAGAGCCTATTGACTGTGGGCGCGCTTCCATGCGCAATCCGAGAACCTTCTGGAAAAGGATAGCTGATATTTCCAGGTTGGCCTTCTTTCCTGCCTCGTCCACAAAATGACCTCGTAGCCCTCGCAACACCAGAGCAAACACGTAAATGACAGAAATGCCGATAGCAAGCACCCAAAGGGTTTCAAAAGCGCTGTTTGGAATCACCCTGTCATAAACGTTAAGAACGAAAAATGGACTAGCCAGGCCAAAAACGTTGATCAGGAAGGAGGCAATAAATACGTCTCTGTAGATCCTCCAAGATTTGAAAAGGGTTCCCCAAAACCAGCCTTTTGTTGAAACAGGAGTGATTTCATCTACAGACTGCCTTTCCAGGCGGAATTTCGGACGGACAAAAATAGCATATCCCGTATAAAGCTTTTCCAGTTCCTCTTTTGAGATGACTTTTTCTCCCATGCCTGTCTCGGGCAGCAGCACCTTGTATCCTTGATCCCTATTCTCCTTCGCGACAAGAACACATGCTTGCCGTTTATTAAGAAGCAAAACCAGAGGAAGCTGCATGTCAGAAATTTCATTCAGAGGCTTCTTCAAAGTCCGAGATGAGAGATCAGCCCGATCAGCGGCCCTTGGAAACAACTCGACCGTGAGACGATTACGTACGAGAGGCAAGCCAGAACTCAGGCCCGTTCTAGAAGCAGGATGGCCATACAGCCTGGCCAGCTGTATGAGACAATCAAGAAGCGAGTCATCATGTGTACCGGTGTCCCCTGAAAG
>JASFIH010000165.1:0-3529 GCA_050122775.1 Deltaproteobacteria bacterium | reverse complement strand
AGGATCAAACCTGCGAAGAAGAAAGGGATTGCCAGGGAACCATAGTATCCCAGGATATAGACCCACTGGTAGCGGTCCCACATCATGCGGGCCGGGTCAAAGGGTATGATGTTTGAACAGCCATACACGACAAGCGTGGTCATGGAAAAACAAAGCGCTATCCATGACAAGGTCTGCCTGAAGGGAAGGGCTTTTACTTGGGGCACCATCATCAAGAAGGTGCCACTTGCAGCGAATCCGAGAAACGCAATGCTGACCACCATGAAGGCAAAATGGTGCCAGAGGGTTACGGAGAAGAGACGCGTCAAAGAGATCTGGAGGAAAAGTGTTGCCAGCGAAGTAAGGGCTACTCCTGCAAGCAGGCCACGCCCCAGATGATCCTTTTCATTTTCGTCCATGGATGCTTCCAAACAGACCGGCGTCGAGCAAGTGGTGTGTGATAATACCACCCCATCTAATGAATTTCGAAAACAAAAATTTGAAATTAGTGAGTCGGTATGTTAAACTAATCAAAGATAACGCATAGAAGATATCGGAACCCATTTCAAAACCTCAGATCGGGTTCGATGGCAAGGCGACGATGAAAACGCGCAGCATACACCGGAGCATGTGAGCATTTTGAACAGGTTCTCAGCGCAGCCATCGGGCGCCAGAGGGGGTTTTGAAATAGCTTCCATAAAGAGATCTTGCAGCCTGGTAACGTCCAAGAGTGTCTGCATGATGTGTATTTCAATTATCCTCCCCCTCCTTTTGACTCTCCGCTATCGGCCCAGGAGAGGACGGCTTTTCCGGTAACATGTCAAAAGAGCTGATTATTAACGCAACGCAGCACGAAACCCGGGTTGCTTTTGTGGAAAATGGAAATCCGCAGGAGCTTTTCATCGAGAGGCCCAAGGAGTCTGACATTACGGGGAACATATACAAGGGTCGGGTCGTGCGTGTACTTCCGGGCATGCAGGCAGCATTTGTGGATATAGGACTCGAACAGGCCGCTTTCATCTATGTCGCGGATGTCTTGAACCACAATCAGGAGATGGAGTATCTGATGCAGTTGCTGCCTGACGAGGAAGAAGACGGCTTTACAGACCTTGATAGTCGAAAACGCCCACCTTCCCTGGACCAGGCGTTCATGATTGAGGATCTGCTGCATGAAGGTCAGGAGATCATCGTACAGGTGTCCAAAGCCCCCATCGGCAATAAAGGATCCAGGATCACAACCAGGATATCGCTGCCTGGCCGCTTTCTCGTTCTTATGCCAACCACAGATCACATCGGGGTTTCTCGGCGGATAGAAGACGAAGAGGAACGCAGAAGGCTGAAAGAGGCCCTGACAGATCTGCGTTCTGAAAATTGTGGCCTTATTGCAAGGACGGTCAGCGAAGGGATCACCAGGGAAAAACTTGCCATTGAAATGGATTTCCTCACGTCTCTCTGGCTGGACATCCAAAAAAAGGCTACCAGCGCACCAGTTCCTGCGCTGTTACACAAAGAGCTGAATGTGACCCTCCGGGCAGTCCGGGACCTGTTCACGCACGAAGTTGACAAACTCGTTATCGATTCGAAGTCAGGATACCAAGAAATCTTGGATTTCCTGGATACCTTCATGCCGAAGCTGAAAGCGTCGGTCGAACTGTATGAAGAGAGTGAGCCCGTCTTTGATACCTATAATCTAGAATCTGAGATATCCCGTGCCCTGAAGAGGAAGGTATGGCTCAAATCCGGAGGCTACATCGTTATTGAGCACACGGAAGCCATGGTGGCGATCGATGTCAACACGGGGCGGTACGTCGGAAGGCAGAGCTTGGAGGAGACGATTCTGAAAACAAACCTGGAAGCCGTCAAGGAGATTGCGTATCAGATTAGACTTCGAGACATCGGTGGACTGATCATTATTGATTTCATTGACATGGAGAAGAAGTCGAATCGAGAAAGGGTATGTAACGCCTTGAAAGAAGCCCTTAAGAAAGACCGGAGCAAGACCCATGTGCTTCCCATGTCGGAACTGGGACTCATCGAAATGACACGAAAACGCACCCGAGAAACCCTGAATCGGCTGCTTTGTGAACCATGCTTCTATTGTGAAGGGGAAGGGTACCTGGAGTCGAGGCGAACGGTCTGCTACAATATTTATCGGGACATGCGACGGCAGTCTGGTGACATTATGGCCCCATATATCAGCCTCAAAGTACACCCTGAGGTTGCTGAGCTTCTTCTTGGGGAGGAAGGTTCATTGGTCGAGTCGCTTGAAGCCGTCCTTAACAAGAAAATTATGGTTCGGCCCGACGCACAATTCCATCTTGAGCAATATGAGATGTATGAAATGCACAAGAATTAGCTTGACAGCAAATCAAGACGGGTTATTATTACAAGTTCTGAATTTTTTGCTTGCGGACCTTCGTCGCCATCTATCGCGACAGTGAAATGAAACTTC
This sequence comes from Deltaproteobacteria bacterium, assembly GCA_050122775.1. Taxonomy (GTDB): domain Bacteria; phylum Desulfobacterota; class Desulfobacteria; order Desulfobacterales. Next base: position 1,098 of record JASFIH010000165.1, on the reverse strand, counting down.
CCTTCTTTTTCAATTTGGGGAATGACTGATGCAGGAAGGTTAGACCCATGTATGCTGTAATACTGACAGGGGGCAAACAATATAAAGTCTCCGAAGGGGAGACAATCAGGATTGAGAGAATCCCTGGGGAGGTGGGGGCACCTGTCTCCCTTGACCGTGTGCTTATGTTTTCCAATGGCGGGACAGTGAAGGTGGGCCAGCCAACGCTCGCTGATGTGGCTGTGACGGGCCACATCGTAGAGCAGGGGAAGGCAAGAAAGGTTCTTGTTTTTAAGCAGAAACGCCGGAAGCGCTATCGTAGAAAACAAGGCCACCGGCAGCAGTATACGGCAATCAAGATAGATACCATTAAGACAACATCGTAAAGCGTGAAGGAGCCAAATAGCCATGGCACATAAGAAAGCAGGCGGGAGTTCACGAAACGGCCGTGACAGCATCGGCCAGAGGCGTGGTGTAAAGCGCTTCGGCGGACAGACGGTTTCGGCAGGAAACATCCTGGTGCGACAGCTTGGAACAAAGATACATCCAGGCAATAATGTGGGCATGGGGAAAGATTACACACTTTTTGCCAAGATCGATGGCGTCGTCACCTTCGAACGCATGGGACCATCCAGGAAGAAGGTCAGCGTTTATCCACAGCCAGCCTGAGGTCAGAAGCGGTATACACGCGCTGCAAGCATTTACTTCCCTCGCTGCGTAACCGCCCGGAGGTGATTGGTCCCGTCGGTTATGCGTGGCACATGAGATTCCTTGATGAAGCCCTGATCACCGTCCAGTCCGGAGATGGTGGCAACGGTTGCGTCAGTTTCAGACGCGAAAAATACGTGGCCAAAGGAGGACCGGACGGTGGAGACGGCGGCAAGGGCGGGGACGTAATCTTCAGAGCCACGTCGGGAATGCATACCCTTTACAACTTTCGTTTCAAGAAATACCTTAAGGCTGAAAGAGGTCAACACGGTCGAGGCAAGAACCAGTCAGGTAAGAACGGCAAAGACCTGATCATCTCCGTGCCTCCAGGGACCATCATAAAGGATGCCGAAACCGGACGCGTGCTCAAGGAGTTGTTGGCTAGTGGGGAATCCTATCTGACGGTTCGTG
>JASFIH010000164.1:0-3564 GCA_050122775.1 Deltaproteobacteria bacterium | reverse complement strand
ATTGGAGAGTGTGGTTCAACCGCTACACACCATCGGGAAAGTCACGACTGACGCGGACTGATTCCGGTTCGATTCCGGCATCGCCCTCCATCCTAAGCAATCTCTCTACAAGCTCAAAAGCCTCTTCCCTTGTGCTTATCTCTCCTTGTAGTCGTGCCTCTTCCACTTGGTGCAGCAGTTTTCCAAAAAGTTTTGATGGCTTGAGGCCGAAATGCGCAATGAAGTCCTTTCCGGTAATCAGCTTTGGCGCCTTCAAAGTGGGCCCAAGGTTCACAAAATATCTACGCAGGATCTCATTGGAAAACCGAACAAATGCGTCGTCCGATGCTGCCGTATGCCCGGCCTTGGCACGCTGATCAGCAAGACTGTGGACCAGCAGCCCAATGATGTGGTCCTCGTGTCTTCTGGCAAAGCGAGCTATCCCCCTTGTTGTGAGCATCCCATTCCGGCGGGCTTCAAAAAGATGGAGCGGATGCATGTGATTTTCCACAATTCGCTCTATATAAGATCGCTCATCAGTGGACATCTTCAGCCTCAAACAGAGGCCTCGAGCAATAACGCATCCTCGCTCCTCATGGCCCAGATATCGTACCTTTCCGGCAGAATCAAAGCTCTGGGTCTCAGGCTTACCGAGGTCGTGGAGCAATCCACTCCATTTTAGAAGCGCCGCCCGGCTGTTGTTTCCAAGATAATCTCGAATCGCTTCCGCATACCCTGGCCATACTGTTGGAAATTCCCTGAGAATTGTCTCGATCTCTTCATAGGTACGCATGAGGTGTTCCAGGAGACCGGATCCACGGTTGTCAGCCGGACAACCACGGCAGGGTTCAAGTTCGGGAATGAGCTTCATCAGGAGGCCTACATCGGCCATCTGCTTTAGGTAGGCAAAGGATCTTTCTGTCTCCGTCATTGCAAGGAGCTCTGCCCTTATCCGCTCTGCTGCTGACTCGACAATAAGGGCCGCGTGTTTCTTGATGACGGTGAGGGAATGCCGTGCGATCTCAAATTCCAGGGCAGCAGCAAGCCGAAAAGCCCGAAGCATTCTAATGGGATCGGCCAGGATCGCTTGTTCTGAGATGAGTCGGATGGTTCTTGATCCAATGTCGTCGAGTCCCCCCACAGGGTCAATCATGCGCTGAGAGGCCAAGTCATACCCAAGGCCGTTCATGGTGAAGTCCCGACTTCTCAGATCCTCGTCAATGGTCTCGCCCTTCAGGGGAGAAAAATCAAAGATCTTATCGCCTGATACGACCCTGTGCACCACCTTGTCTTGTTTACCTATCTGAATGACGCGGGCACCAAGTCTCGTCGCCGCGCGCTTCGCTAGGGCTATAGCGTCGCCGGCTACTGCGAAGTCATAATCATTGGATGGACGACCGAGAATGCGGTCTCGTAACGAGCCTCCGACAAGATAAACAGGTCCCGCCTTGAAAAAATCAGGCAGTTGCCCTGCTACCTTCCTCAGCTCTCTGCTCAATGGCTTGAATTGCCTTGTCACAGTGGTGGACGATGCGGGTCAGCATGTCAAGAAAGTGGCGATCATCCTTGCGTCTGGCAAACTCGGCCTGTTTTTCTTTGATTTGCCTCAGAAACTGGAGGTCTTCTGGCGTGCCTACTCTCTCCAGCGCTCGGACGACTACCCTGAGAAGGGTTACAAGAAAATTGAGGTTTTCTCGACTCTTCTTTAATCCGTACACCTGACCGCGCGGATCGCCATATGCCCGAACTGCGTTTCTGAGCACATGCGCGGCGATAGGGGGGTTGAGGATGGAAAGGAATATGTATATTTCTCTTTCAAGGGACAGCAGGTATCTCACCGATAGCTCCTCATCCTTGTCGGCAAATCCCCAGAGCCTTTGTTTGGCCTCTGTATGAATCGTCTCGACCTTCCGGATGAAGTCATCTGCTCCTTGGGTCAACACCTCTGTGGCAGCCTTGGTGGCCTCCTGATTAATGTTGTCGTCCACAAGGAGAACCTCTTCGGGTGTAATTTCAATCTCGGTTCCAATTTCCCAGTTCTCTTTTCGAAGGAGTATATTGGCCAGCATGATGGCATTTCTGTCTGAGGGCAGGACTTCTGTCGGGCTGCTGACAAAGTCTTCCAAAAGCTTCTTAATACCCTCTTCAGGATGATCAAGTTTTGCGATGAGAAACTGGAGTGCATTCAGGAAGGCGATACGGTCGCTCTTGTGGTGCATCTCCTTGAGGTAAACCCACAAGAAAAAGAACACATTCGCACCGTATCTTGCAAACTGGGGTATTCTGTCTTCAAATGCCTTTCTCAGGAAACCGCCCTTTTTATCGAACAGAGCCTTGATGTTCTCAACCAGTTTTGGGGCTTCCTCCTGAGGAATACTAAACATTCTTGCAATGATATCGTAATCGTGGTCATCAAAAGTGACCTTCTTGGTCATTATTGCCAGCAGCTTTCTTCTGGTCGCAGAGCGGCCCTTGAAGAACTTTACGAGATCGATAATCTTATCATGGACGCGTGCAGAAAATGGTTCCTCACCCGGCCGGCTCGCCTCTATGATATCCCCGCGAATGGTCAAGTCATTCAGAAGCTCATCCCTGACGGGATCCAGCCTCTCTTCCACATTGTCAAGCAGTTCGTCTTCGACCTCTTTGCCCTTCTTGCGGCTTTCAATCTCTTCCAATACGGTGGTGATCTTCTGAAGACTTACCCCTATGTCGTAAGGCGAGAAAGTGTTAAAATCCGCTTCGTACAACGTGTTGATGATCTGTACAGCCTCCTGGGATGCAACGCCAAACTTCTCAAATACCGTGTCAACCAATTGCATCTTCTGTTTCTGGAGAATCTCCTGATCACTGGATAGCATAAGCCATTTGACGTTATTCAGTTCCACCACCGGTTTGAGAAGCCTTTCTCTAAACTTCTCAATGCCAAAAATGGCATTAAATGAATTGGTGATGTCAACCAACGGGATATCCGTACTTTCATCTCGTATGAGGTTGTCGACCTCTTGCACTATGCCTTGAATGGCAGCTGCGTCCAACTGATTCAGACCGGCAACCATGGTTAGATTTGGATCGGGTTGTCCATCCTGGTCGGATATCATGGGAACCTTAACTTCCTTTCCCTTCAGGTTCAGCACAATTGGGCTACCTTCTTTGACTGCCTGAATGTACTGATACAGCAACTCCATACAGGGCTGCAGGGTCCCTGTGTCCTGCTGCTTACCCTGAGGAACCCGTATAAAGAGTGTAGTAATACCGTTGGCCCGAAACACGCTCAACCCCTCGATGAGCTGTGCGTGCAAGTGCGCATGGGTGGCTTGGTGTCGCCTGGAGAGTGTTAATGTGGACTCGAGGGTAATAATGAGGTCTCCAAACGATATCAAATAGTCCAGTTCTATGGGCTTTATGTCGCTACTGTGAAGGCCGCGGTACCTGATCAGAATCTGACCGTCGTGATTGGGCATTTCAGAAAGGCTGCTGACAATGTCCACAATACGCCCGACATTCTTGTCGGCATCTGCCGTGCGGCGTTCTCTCAAAAACTTGTGATGAAGAAACCCGGCACAAACCTCATGCACCAGTTCC
>JASFIH010000163.1:0-3611 GCA_050122775.1 Deltaproteobacteria bacterium | reverse complement strand
CGCAGAGCCACAGAGAACGCAGAGACGTATTTTCTTTCGTTTGCCGGGAGATGGCGGCAAACGAAAACCCTCAGTCCCGCTTCCAGCGGGAACAAAGACTATCACTTCCCCCGCAGGGGCAGGTTTCAACAGTGGTCAAACCGGCGAGAGCGGAGGAGTGCTCCGTCACACCTATCGGAACATACTTACGGGCAACAGTGTAATTGCATCTCAAGAGAATGTGTTTCAACTTTTGAATGTTACCAACGGATTGACTGAAATGGCAGATTTGTATGGCACAACGTGAAGTCAGAAACGGTCTCACCCTTCATCGATCTCATGCTTCAAGTCTCTGCTCATCAGGGCTTGAAGCGCCTCTTTCGGATCCAGGTCCTCGTACAACATACGATAGACCTGCTCAGCAATGGGCATTTCGACGTCCATCTCTCGGGCCATATTGTAAACTGACTTTGTCGTCTTCACGCCCTCTGCCACGGTATGCATGTCTGACAAAATGGTCTCAAGCTTCATTCCCTGCCCAATCTTGTGGCCCAGCGTCCAGTTACGGCTCAGGTCTCCTGTGCACGTCAACACCAGATCACCCATGCCTGCAAGCCCCATGAAAGTCAGCGGGTCGGCCCCAACCCTAACGCCCAAACGCTGGATCTCTGTCAACCCTCTTGTGATCAGCGCTGCCCTGGTGTTGTAGCCCAGACCGAGACCGTCTGAAATGCCTGCTGCAATGGCCATGACGTTTTTCAGGGCGCCGCCTAGTTCGACACCGATGACATCACGGCTTGTGTAGACTCTGAAATAGGGGGTAGCAAAAATATTCTGCACGGCCGCGGCTACTTCCGGGTCAAAGGATGCCACAGTCACAGCTGTTGGAATCCTTTTGGCCACTTCCTTGGCAAAGCTCGGGCCGGAGAGGGCGGCGATTCGTGTCTCCAGTCTCGGGGGCAGAAGTTGCTGCAGAATCCCCGACATGGTGAGGTGTGTTTTGTTCTCTATGCCTTTTGATGCAGTGACGATCAGGGTCCGTTCGTTGGGATGTTGAACAAGTCCGATAGCAACAGACCGGAAGACATGAGACGGAACGACCAAGAGCAACAGATCTTTGTTTGCAGCCACCTCATCAAGATCGTTTGAGGGACGAATATTTATGGAAAGAGGGACCCCAGGCAGAAAAATTTTGTTTTCCCGCCCTTCCAGTATATCTGCACACACTTCCTGTTCGAAGGCCCACAGGTCTATCTGCAGTCCCTTATTGGCCAAGAGATTGGCCAGTGCGGTTCCCCATGCGCCGGCCCCAATGACTCCTATCTTTACGCCTGCGCTCATCAAATATCCTTTTCTGCGAGGCGGGCGGCACTCACTACCCGTTCTCCTGGCTCCATGGCGATCAGGCGCACTCCCTGCGTGTTTCGTCCGATAACAGAAATGTCTTTGACCGGCATTCGGATAATCTTGCCGCGGTCGGTCATGAGCATGAGGTCGTCTTCATCTGTCACAAGGAGAATAGACACCACCATCCCGTTTCTTTCTGTGGTCTTGATCGTAATGACACCCTTGCCGCCGCGGTTCTGGATGGGGTATTCGTCAATGGAAGTCCGTTTGCCATACCCATTTTCGGTAACCGTCATGAGCGTCTTTCCATCCGTAAGCACTTCCATGCCCACAACGTAATCATCCTTGGCAAGACGCATGCCGCGAACCCCTTGACTTACGCGTCCCATCGACCTGACGTTCGATTCATGGAACCGAATGGACTTTCCAAACCTGGATCCCAGGAAGGCATTCTGGGTGCCGTCCGTAATGCGGGCGGCAATGAGTTCGTCACCTTGGACAAGGTTTAAGGCAATAATACCCCCCAATCTGGGACGGCTGTATGCCATGATATCTGTCTTTTTCACCAAACCGCTCTTTGTGACCATAATCACGGTACCGCCTGGTTCAAAAGATCGGACTGGAAGTACGGTAGCGAGTTTTTCTTCGTTACCCAGGGCCAGGAGGTTGACAATCGCTTTGCCCCGGGAAAGCCGACCGGCTTGGGGCAACTCGTGGACCTTTCGCCAGTAAACACGTCCAAGATTTGTGAAGAAGAGAAAGGTGTCATGTGTGGAGGCAACAAATAGACGGTCTACAAAGTCTTCTTCTTTGATGCCCATACCCGTCTTGCCCTTGCCGCCGCGTCGCTGACTATTGTACAGGGTTACCGGATTGCGCTTGATGTAGCCGGCATGCGAGACCGTGACCACCATGTCCTCTTCGATGATCATGTCTTCTATGGTGATATCCTCAGTCTCCCCAACAATCTCAGTGCGGCGTTCATCGCCGTATTGCTTTTTCAGTTCGCTCAGTTCTTCCTTGACGATGTTTAACACCAGACGCTCACTCGCCAGGATCTCACGATACCGAGCGATAGCCTGGATAGTCTCCTTGTATTCTTCTACAATCTTGTCGCGCTCCAGGCCGGTGAGGCGCTGGAGTCTCATGTCGAGAATGGCCTGCGCCTGCACTTCGGTCAGTTCAAACTGGGTCATGAGACGCTCTTTGGCCTCAAGCGGTGTCTTTGAGGATCGGATCATGTCAACTACGGCGTCAATATGATCCAGCGCTACCTTAAGCCCTTCCAGGATGTGTGCGCGGGCCTCCGCCTTTTCCAGCTCATAACGGGTTCGGCAGATAATGACGTCTTTTCGATGTTCCACAAAATGGCCAAGGACTTGTTTCATGGAAAGGAGCTGGGGCTCCATGTCGACAATGGCGAGCAGAATGATGCCAAACGTGGACTCCATCTGGGTGAAGCTATAAAGCTGATTGAGGATCACCCCCGATATCTCGTCCTTCTTAAGGGCAATGACGATTCGCATTCCTTCGCGATCTGACTCGTCACGAACGTATTGAACCCCCGTGATCCGTTTTTCACGCATCAGCTCTGCGATCTTTTCAACGAGTCGCGCCTTGTTGACCTGGTACGGAATCTCAGTCACGATGATGCTCTCGCGTCCGGTCCTCGAGTCCTTTTCGACCATGGCTCGGGCTCTGAGCCTGATAATGCCCCGGCCTGTCTTGTAGGCGTCCTGAATTCCCTTGCGGCCATAAATGATAGCTGCGGTAGGAAAATCTGGTCCGGGCAGGTGGTTCATCAACTCCTTGGCGGTGATGTCCGGGTTGTCGATAAGTGCCACCGTGGCGTCAATGACCTCGCTGAGGTTGTGTGGTGGAATGTTTGTTGCCATTCCAACGGCGATCCCCGAAGACCCGTTGACCAAGAGACTCGGAACCCTCGCCGGAAGGACAGAAGGCTCTGTGAGCGTTTCATCATAGTTAGGCACGAAATCGACAGTTTCCTTATCAAGGTCTTCCAGCATTTCATGGGCTAGGCGCGTGAGCCTGACCTCGGTATATCGCATGGCCGCGGGTGCATCACCGTCCACCGAGCCGAAGTTCCCCTGGCCGTCGACCATGGGATAACGCAAAGAGAACACCTGAGCCATGCGCACAATGGTATCGTAAACTGCTGTATCACCGTGGGGATGGTACTTACCGATGACATCGCCCACAATGCGAGCCGATTTCTTATAGGGTTTGTTCCAGTCGTTTTTTAGTTCGCGCATGGCAAATAGAAT
>JASFIH010000162.1:0-3649 GCA_050122775.1 Deltaproteobacteria bacterium | reverse complement strand
CCGCAGCACATCTGCACCATTCGGAATCTTGAATGAAAATAGAGATGGGTTTAGCCCGCGGGAAAATTGATAGTTGTCAAAGCGGAGGACTGTCCTATCTCCAAAAGAATTAAGGGTCACCGCTTTTGCGATATCAAAGTCTTTCTTGGAGATGAATAAATAAAGCTCCGTCAAACCCGGCATCTCTTTCTTGGGGACAAGCCTCAGGACATAGAGCTCTTCTTCCTGGAGTTCCTCAGGCGCTAGTGATAGCACAAAGTCCCTGGTCAGATGCCCGGGCCTACTCAGGTAGTCCGCACCCTTAGCATCCCCAAAATATTCAGCAGCGCGGCCCACCATCACCTGGTTGTCCTCCGGCCTGTAAATCCAGACCGTTTCTCCATCCGATATAATAAAATATTCGTCGGGGGCCTGGTAGTGCCATCGCATGGTGCCGGGGCGTCCGAAATAGAGATGTCCCCTGGCAGTGTCAACCATTTCCATCGCCTTCAAGTGAGATTCCTGGAAGAAATCCGCTTCAAAATCACCAGCTGCGTATCTTTGCTGGACCCGGTTTATGATGTCGGTTGGCTCTACAGCTCCGCACATGTTTCGGCCCACACCCAAGAAGAGAATACAAATAACGAAATATCGAATCATCGTATGGGTCATTTTGAACACCTTGCCCAATCTGTATTTATGAATCACCGTATCCTCTGACGAGTACTTCGCGCGGTTTGCTTCCGTCTGAAGGACCTACTATGCCCTCTCTTTCCATCATTTCGATCATGCGAGCGGCCCTGTTATACCCTACCCTCAGACGGCGCTGAATCATCGAGATGGAAGCCTGGCCGGTCTCGGTGACAAGAGCAACAGCCTCGTCGTATTTCTCATCACATTCATCTTCACCCTGGGCACCTGCATCCTCGGGCCTCGAAACCAGGATTTGTTCCTCATAGATTGGTTCCTGTTGTTTCTTTAAGAACTCCGTGATCCGACGAATTTCCGACTCCGAAACATAAGCCCCGTGGATACGCTGAAGCTTTCCAGTGCCTGGAGGAAGGAACAGCATATCACCGCTTCCCAAAAGCGTCTCGGCTCCGTTCGCATCCAAGATCGTCCTGGAATCTGTCCGAGAGGACACCTGAAAGGAAATCCTGGTCGGAAAATTCGCTTTGATAATTCCGGTCAGAACATCCACTGAAGGTCTCTGGGTGGCAATCAGCAGGTGGATCCCAGCCGCACGCGCCATCTGCGCCAAACGGGTCAGGGCCAATTCCACATCACGGGAAGCTACAAGCATAAGATCAGCCAGTTCGTCAATGACCACGACAACAAAAGGGAGTTCTTCAGACATGGCTCCTGACTCAGACTCAGCCTTGTCTCCAGATCCTCTTGTCTTCTTGGACGCCTCCATCTCCTTGCCCAGCCTCTTGTGGTACTGGTATATATTACGCACTCTCTTTTCAGCCATAAGGGTATAGCGCCGCTCCATCTCGTGAACCGCCCACTGCAGAACCTGGGTTGCTTTCCTGGCATCCAAGACGACCGGGGAGATCATGTGGGGAATCCCTTCGTAGGACCCTAACTCAATACGCTTCGGGTCGATTAACACCATTTTCACTTCTCGCGGTGTTGCCTTATACAAGATGCTGCAAATCATCGAATTTAAAGCTACACTTTTCCCAGATCCTGTGGCCCCGGCAATCAGCAGGTGGGGCATTTTGGCCAAATCAGTTACCACCGGATTTCCCACAATGTCTTTGCCCAATGCCAAGGTCAGCTTGGAGGGTGAGTCTTCAAAGGCCCCAGAGGCAACGATTTCCTTCAATCTGACGGGCTCCCTTTCTACATTCGGTATTTCTATCCCAATGACTGCCTTGCCAGGAATAGGCGCAATAATGCGAATGCTGGTCGCCCGAAGTGTCATCGCCAGATCATCTGCTAAGCTGACCACTTTGTTTATTTTCACACCAGGTGCCGGCTCATATTCATACATGGTTATCACCGGCCCGGGAGAAACAGCCACCACCTTGCCCGACACGTCAAAGTCGCTCAACTTCTTTTCCAGGAGCTTTGACTGCATTTGAAGGCTTTGGTGATCCATCCCTTTGAAATCCAGCTCAGCATTTTCCAGCAGTGCTAAGGGCGGGAGTTTGAACTTCTGCCCGGCAGTCACAAATTCAAACGCTTCCTGTCTGGTGGCCCGTATCTCCTTCGTCTGTCTCGGGGCAGGCTGTACAACCTTTACATCTTCCTTCTTCGCAGGCGCCCGTTTGGAGCTTGCCTCTGTGCGCCTCCTTGCCTTATTGCGTCGCTCTCTCCAGATGATCCAGGCAGTGCCCGCCCTTGCCGCCACACCGGTGCCGGCCCGCGCGATCCATGTCGAAAGAGCAATGAGTGACAGGCGGGTCGTCATGATGAACGCAATAATCCAGATCGTGAGAAGGAAGATGAGGCCCCCGGTTGCTCCAGCATATTTCCCTAACGCATTTGCAAGAGGAATTCCAACAACCCCGCCGCTTGAGAACCGTCTTCCCAAGAGCACATAATCGGTCTGATAACCCGCAAGCAGCCCCCCTGTAGTAATCGCCAGCAAGAGTCCACCCACAATAGCCAAAATGATCGCACTCTTCTTGTATTCCTTTAGGATATAGAGTGTGATGACAAGCAGAACGAGAGGTACCCAGAAGGCGCCCACCCCAAAAAGGTAAATGAGAAAACCGGCTACATGGGCTCCAACGGGCCCAAACAGGTTGTGAATCTCACCTGAAGCCCCAGCATGGTTAATGGAGGGGTCCGATGGATGATAAGAAAGGAGGCTCACCGCTGTGAATATGAACACAAATGCAAGCAGAACCCCGAGAATTTCCTTGCGCATCCCCTACTTCACACCCCCGAGAGGTGTTATCATGCGACACCTTGTTACTGGTTTCATCGTATCCTTGCCAGATCGTTTCTCATAGTGGAGCGTACCGATTCCATGAGGACTTCCTTGTTGTGATGATACGGGATTGTCTCAACGGGCGGGTTGATACTGAGGACTATTCGACCTGGTCTTATACAAAGCTTCCCTTTAGGCATAACTTGGTGACTGCCATCAATAACAACAGGAACAATTGGACGCCCGGAATCAATGGCCAAGTAAAAAGCTCCCTTCTTAAAAGGCAGGATCTGACCATCCGGACTTCGCGTCCCCTCCGGAAAGACCACCACCGAAACCCCCCGAGCAATCTTCTGAGCTGCTTCCTGAAGACTCATGATGGCCGATTTTCGATCCGAGCGGTCAATGCTGATGTAGCCCACCCGTGCCATGGCATGGCCAAACACAGGAATCTGGAAAAGCTCCTTCTTTGCTATCCATCGGAACTGAACAGGCAAGTATCCGAGCAGTGCCAAAATGTCATACATGCTCTGGTGATTGGCCATATAGACATAAGTGGCTCTGGGATCGATGTGTTCCAGTCCCCGAACAGACACTCTGACGCGGCTGACAAAGAGAATCGATTTTGCCCAGAATCTCCCCACCAAGTGGGCGCGGTTGTCACCCTTGCTGAGAAACGACACAGCAATAGCAGATAGGCTGCAGACAAGAGTAGCAAAAACGACCCAGACTGAAATCGCAGCTGTTCGTATCATGCTCTCAAGATGCCTTTGCGTGTCGTCGCCT
>JASFIH010000161.1:0-3650 GCA_050122775.1 Deltaproteobacteria bacterium | reverse complement strand
GCCTTAAAATTTCGGTGGGGCAGTATGCCCTTTTGATGACACAGGCCCACAAGAAAGGCGGAGCCCCACGCTGTCATCGACTGTGAAGTGAGTGGGGCGCTGTTGAGCTTATTGATGAGGGTCGTCACTACCCGCACGAACCGTTCGCCATCTGCCACGGACAAGGAATGGTTCCCCTTAACGGCAATGGCTTTAAGGTTCTTGGAACCCATGACAGCCCCAATACCTGCCCCTCCCACAGACAGAAACCCGTCATTGATGATGTTGGACAAAGGGACCAAGTTCTCACCAGCCGGGCCGATGGAGACAAGACGGGTTTCCCGCGCCGCCCATTCATCGATGAGATCCTTCTTAAAGATTTGCTCTGTCTCGGATGTCGTGCGGCCCCAGCACTCAAGGCTCGGTCGAATACTGACTTTGTCATCCAGGATGGAAAGGATGACAGGGGAATCCGCCCGTCCCTCAATGATGATCACGTCGAATCCGGAAAACTTCAGCTCTGCCCCAAAGTGTCCCCGCATCTTTGCGCAGGCAATGGTTCCAGACAGGGCGCTCTTGGTAACCACGTTGCATGATGCCCCGGTCACCGCACCTGTGCCAACCAGGGGGCCGGAGACAAAGATCAGCTTGTTCTCCGGTCCCAAGGGGTCCGTTTTCGGATCAACCTCATCAGAACAGACCTTGACGCCCAGACCTCTTCCCCCCACAAATTGCCTCAGCAGTCCGGGGTCAATCTCTTCAACTGAGTGCCTGCCTTTCGACAGGTTGACCCGAAGGCAACGGCCAGTCCATCCGTGCATAAGAAAACCTCACCAGTGACGGATCACCAATGACCTGGTCTCAGGCTGCGCCTTTCAGCCATTCCACCGTCTTGTCTTTCAAGGCCTGATCATAGCCAAAGGTCACGCATGCCGTGCGACAGCATCCGCAGCCGATGCACTTTTCTGTTTCCACGTATATGGAACCTTGCTGGTCCACGATCGCATGCACGGCACACACAGGCTCAGCATAGCATGACTTGCAGTTGTGTCTACATATGATATTTAACATTTTCTTGCCTCCTTAGGTCTTGTCTAATAGCCCCTTATTCGTGAGTTTCGTGTTATATTCAATGCTGAGTGAGCTAAAGTTGTGTCATCAAGAAGACCCGTTAGCTTAAGATCTTTTCAACCTCTTCAGCATCACTATCCATGACGTAGGTAATACCAGAGACCTCTGCCGCATCTCGGGTAAGGGCTACAAGGTCTTCACGATCAATATACTGAAGCGCAAACTTTCTGGCCCCTGCCATGAGCTGTTGCAGTCCCTGTTTCATCCTGTCGATATACGAGTACATGCCAATAGCACCTGGCGGGAGTTTGGCAAAATCGTCCCCGAATCGGTCTTTGAGTTCGGAAGCCACAGCAAAAAGCTTCAGGTACCCGTCGGCAGGATCTTCTCCTTCGTCTTCCATCTTTTCCGCCATTAGACGACCATGGGTCTTGCCCACCATGGCTGCAGTCAAAACTGCCCTGCCGAGACAAATCGCTTTCACGTGAGGGGCACCGAGAGCAATCGCTTTGAATATGTGGTCTTCCAAGGAAAGGCCTCCTGCAATAGCGATGGGCGGAATATAGGCCCCCTTGGCCTTGAGCTTTTCGCACATCTGATAGGTTAGACATTCCAGCTGCACGGTGGGAATCCCCCATTCGTTCATCATCCGCCAGGGGCTCATCCCAGTGCCTCCCCCAGCCCCGTCTATGGTCAAGAGGTCAATCTTGGAATCAGAAGAATACTTAATGGCGCGAGCCAAGTCAGCAGGCCGGTAGGCCCCAGTCTTCAAGGTAACATACTTGGCACCAATGCCGCGAAGACGTTCGACTTCTTTGTGGAAGGCCGCTTCATCGACCATACCAAGACGCGAATGGCGCTCAAACTCGGTGATGGCACCAGCCTTGAAGGCTGCCTGGGCGGCTGGATTGGTCGGATCCGGAAGTACGATGTAGCCCCTGTCTTTGAGCTGTAGGGCCCGTTCTATAGAGGGAAGTTTTACCTCGCCGCCAATGTCCTTGGCACCTTGCCCCCACTTCAGCTCAAAGATCTCCACACCCAGCTTCTCAATGACATACTCCGGCACACCCAACTTGGTGTCCTCCACATTGGCCTGGACGATGATTCCGCCAGTCCCATCATACCATTGCTTGAAGGCATTGACCCTGCGCTCCATCTCCGGCGACTTTGAAATCTTTCCATTGCTAAATTCTGCCTGCGGGTCCATACCGCAGATGTTTTCCCCTGCGACGACGATCACACCCGATATGGCTGCCCCAACCGCCACATCAGTCCAGTTGATCCGGGCAATGTCTGTAGAACCAACAGCCCCAGTAAACACGGGAAAATTGAGTTTGATGCTCCCGTCCGCACCAAGCGCTGTCGTGGTATCCACAGCAGGAAAGGTCGCCTTGTCAGGATCGGCTTCCACACCCACGGCCCCAACCGCGGTCCCCTGGATGTTGAAGTGGGAAAAGTCAACAGGATAATCCTTTTCAGACCCGGCTGTGATCTTGCCAAAAGGAATCGGGTAGATCACCTCTCTTCCCTTGAGTGCCGAGCGTCCGATCTCACACGGGCCTTCACACCCGTCCACACATGTCACACAGATGCCTGAGACAGGTGCGGGGCTCACCCGTGTTGTGGTCAAGGTGGCTGCACTTCGATTCGGTTTGCTAAACGACATGGTTCATTCCTCCTTTACATGTTTTCTGACAAAAAAAAGCCCAACTATCCCTGCGGGAGAGTTGGACGTCGGTGTCGTTGTCTGAGAGTCACACCCTTGTAACTCTAGAACCAGTTTATTGGTATTAGAAAAGTGCAAGCCTGTCAACAGTTTTCATGCGCCATCACCTGCACAGTCCTGTATTGTGGCCCCTGTCGCCTCAAACGTAAGTACGACTCACATTTCTTCCGTCAATATTATTGCTTCTGAAATTTCCCGCATAGATTTGCGGGCATCCATGCTCCTGCGTTGAATCCAGCGATAGGCGTCCGCACCTGACAGCCCCCGCCGCGTCATCAATATGTCTTTGGCCCGTTCGATCAGCTTTCTTGCCTCCAACTCCTCTTGAATCACCTTTGTTTTCACCATGAGTTCCGTGTTGTCTATGGCCACAGCCGCCTGATTTGCCACCGTGATCAATACATTCTTCTCGGTTTCTGAAAACTCGTGAGGATCAGACGTGTAACAGTTGATGACACCGACAACCCGGTCCTTGACCACCATGGGCACACTCAGCATGGAAACGAGCCCTTCTTTCCTCGCAAGCTCCTTCTCTTTGTAATCGGGTTCATCCAAGACATTCAAAACGCATCTGGACTTTCGGGTAAGGGCCACCTGCCCCACAATACCTTCCCCCATTTTCAGCGAACGCTCCTTGAGATAATCCTCACTCATACTCTGGGTGGCCCGCAGTCTAAAAACATGATCCCTTTCATCCAGAAGCCAGAGGGAACAAATCTTCGAGCGCATGGTCTCGGCTGTCACCGTAACCACCAAGCGCAGGATGTTCTCGATATACCGGTCGGAAGTAATTGCTTGACTGATCCGGGTGAGCGCTTCGATATGCCTTTCAAAAGACTCGATTTCTGTCATAAAATTCCATATATAGAGCAGT
>JASFIH010000160.1:0-3662 GCA_050122775.1 Deltaproteobacteria bacterium | reverse complement strand
CCTCCAATCAAGGCGCTCAGACCAACCCCAAAGGCTACGAGGTAAAAGAGAGGTTCAAGCAGGGGTGGAAGAAAAAGGATTTTCCACATCTTTTGGTAGACGGTCAGGTTGCGTTGCCACACCCTCAAGAACCGCCTGGAAATGAGCTTGGTGCGCGTATCGCTCAATCTCTCAACCCTCTGCCCGTCAGCTTCAAGAAGACATCTTCCAGTGTGGCCATGCGTAAGACGCAACCCTCTCGACAATATTCTCCACTAATTCTGTGAAACATCTTATCGCTCTCTTGGCCGTATATGATCAGTCTGTGGCCCAAATCCTCATGCTTTAGGGGCTGAGACAGCACATATGTACGCAATTCCTGACTCGGCTCTGCGACCTCGATGACATCATGCCCCACGTGTTCTTTAATAAGATCCAGGGGTTTTCCTTCGACCAAGATTTGGCCGTGATCCATGATCACCAGCCGATCACACAGGCGGGAAGCTTCATCCATGTAGTGGGTGGTTAGCAGGATCGAGAGGCCCCGTGACCTGAGCTCTTCCAACCTCCCCCAGACCTGATGCCGGGATTGAGGGTCCAGCCCTGTTGTGGGTTCATCCAGAACCAGCAGGTCTGGATTGTTGATAAGCGCACGGGCCAAGACAAGCCTGCGCATCATGCCGCCTGAAAGCTCGGCTACCTGGCTGTCCTTTCGCTGGTTGAGCCCGATGAATTCCAGGAGCCTCTTGGCCCTCTGGCGACCCTCTTGTTTTGGAATGTCAAAATAGCGGGCAAAGACTTCCAGATTCTGTTGGACCGTAAGGTCAGGATCCAAATTGTCTTCCTGTTGACACACACCGATACGAGACCTTATGGCACGCCATTGTCTGGATATGTCAAGACCGAAAACCTCGAGCTTGCCACTTGTCAACGGAGAAAAGCCGTATATCATGCGAATGGTTGAAGTCTTTCCCGCTCCATTAGGTCCCAGTATGCCGAAACACTCTCCTGACAGAACCTGGAATGAAATGCCGTCGACCGCAGCGAGATCGCCAAAGGTCTTTCTTAGATCCTTTGCGTTAACAACAGCTTGCACGTTGGGAACCCTTCTGATTGTCTGCTCAAATACTTGCCCTTAGGATCACATGGTTGCAGAGGAAAGGGGTACCGTTCAGGACTAAAGCACCGATGTTTCCAGCTCTGGTGTATAATCCTCAAACCGGGTGCAGGTTTCCAGGAAGGTGAGCTTCACCGTGCCGATGGGACCGTTGCGCTGCTTCGCTACGTTGATTTCCGCTACGCCCCGGTTGGGATTGTCTGGATCCTGGTTGTACACCTCGTCACGGTAGATGAAGACGATGACATCAGCGTCCTGTTCAATGGCGCCAGACTCTCGAAGGTCAGAGAGGACTGGTCGTTTGTTGCTTCGATCCTCTACTTTCCGGTTAAGTTGTGACAGCGCAACCACAGGGATATTCAGCTCCTTGGCCAAGGCCTTGAGGGATCTCGAGATCTCAGATATTTCCAGCTCGCGGCGTTCAGCAGAGGCCCGCCCTCTCATAAGCTGAAGGTAGTCTACGACAATGAGTCCCAAGCCTTTCTCCATTTTCATCCGGCGACCCTTGGCACGTATCTCCAGCGCAGATATGGCCGGTGAATCATCGATAAAGATAGGCAAATCATAGAGGGCACCTGCTGCCCGATTGATCCGGGCCAGGTCAGATTCCTTTAGGAAACCACCCCTCATCTTAGATGAGTCGATCCGAGCTTCCGAAGACAGCAGGCGCAGTGATAGCTGCTCCTTGGACATCTCCAGGGAAAAGATGGCTACGGGTATGCCAGTTTCAGCGGCAGCACTCTGCGCAATGTTGAGGGCAAGGGCGGTCTTGCCCATACTGGGCCGACCTGCAATGACGACAAGATCCCCTGGCTGGAATCCGGATGTCAGCTGGTCCAGTTGGTGATAGCCTGTAGGCAGTCCAGTCACAAGGATCTTGTTCTCGTATGCCTGTTCGACGGCTTTGTATGTGTCCGTGAGAATATCAGCCAAAGAATGAAAGGCCGGTCTGACCTTATCTTCTGAGATATCAAAGATGGAACGTTCGGCGAAATCGAGAATATCCTCCATGTCGCCCCGGTCTTCAAAACACCGGCTGGTAATGGACGCCGCTCGCTCAATGAGCCGCCTCAGGGTCGCTTTTTCGCGAATAATCTTGGCGTAATGGGTCGCATTGGTCGCCATGGGCACGGTGTCGACCAATTCAGCCAGATAGGTTGCGCCCCCAACAGACTCAAGGTTTCCCTGTTCTTTGAGCAGATTACTCACGGTAATGAGATCGGCAGGTTCACCGCGCTCGAACAGACTCACCATGGCAGAGAAGATCTTCTGGTGGGCTTCACGATAGAAGTCCTTCTCAGAAAGGATTTCCAGGACCTCGGGCAGCGTGTGGTTCTCAATCAATATGGCGCTCAGGATGGATTGTTCAGCCTCCAGATTCTGAGGGGGGACTTTTTGCAGCCATGGATCTTTTTCGGTCATGGGGTTTCCTGTTCGGGGACCACTTTGACCGTGATCTCCGATGTGATATCCGCGTATAGCCGAACGGGAACAATGTATGATCCCAGAGTCTTGATGGGCTCGGAAAGCATGATCATCTTCTTTTCGACGTCGAAGCCCTGGGCCTTGAGTTGCTCTGCGATATCTCGTGTCGAAACTGAACCATAAAGCTTATCCTCTTCAAACACTTTTGCTTCAATCGTGCAGACGGCGCCACGGATCTTTTCACGCATGGCTTCGGCCAAGGACTGCTCCTTGTTATGCTGATGTTGAAGTAATACACGTCGGCGCTGAAAAAGCTTACGATTCTTCTGCGTAGCCAAAATGGCCTTCTTTTGGGGAACCAGGTAGTTTCTGGCATAGCCCGTGGCCACGTCAACCTCATCGCCAACGGTTCCGAGTGATGGGATTGTTTCTGTCAATATGACTTTCATTTCAAGATTCCGCCTTTCTTATCCGTCTGAAATCGATCCACATGTCAAAGAAGCCGACCGCAATCACCACCAGTAGTAAAAGATGCTGCATAGCGATCAGGCCATAAAGGATAATGCGCCATATTCTGCGCAACTGCTTTTTCTCAAAATAGAATGATACAATGGCAATCCCCTGAAAGAAGTATACCATCATGAGGACTATCAGTCCGTTGATGCCGAGCATCTTGAGGCCTGGATGACCGACTAAGACCATGATGCCAGAACCAATGGCAAACCAGACCAGCATTTCCGGAGCCCTCCACTGGTTTAACCGACCAAAATCCGGACAGAAGAGCTGTTTGCTTGTCAACACATATCGCGCTAGCAGAAGGTTGCTCCAGACAACAAACAAGGTGGTGGCCACCAAGACGGCAGGGATGATGCGAACAATGACGTACAGGATGTCGTCCAGTGACCGGACAATTATCTGGACAGTCTCCTCGGATGTGTTCATTTCCGTGTACATGGCAAGGGCCAGCCTCACACTTTGTTCCACATAGTCTGACACCAATGCCAATGGACTGGTCGTTGAAAGCAGCGTGTAAAGTGCCAACATCAGGGCGCCTGCCGCCAGGACCCCGATGACAGTAATCCCTATCGTTCTTTCCACAGACAGCTTCATCCGGAACATCTCTGGAAGGATCAAACCCACG
>JASFIH010000159.1:0-3674 GCA_050122775.1 Deltaproteobacteria bacterium | reverse complement strand
AGGTGGGACCCGGGAAGTTCCGGTACCCGCTGAATTTCAGGGAAAACCATGCCTGGACCACGATCAGATCGCTGAGCTTGCCTCCTACGCACGCATGCTGGAGGCCCATTTTGGCCAACCCCAGGATATCGAGTGGGCCCTGGACCAGAAGGGGCGATTTTATCTGATGCAGTCCCGGGCATTGCGCGTGGCGTCACCAACGTTGGCTGACGAAAGGCGACCGACCGTGGCGAAGGGGCATAAGATCCTTCTGGATAGGGGGACGATTGCTTCCCGCGGGGTTGGCGCTGGTCCCGTCCATGTTGTCTGGAACGAAGAGGACTTGGCCAGTTTTCCTGAGGGTGGCGTTCTGGTGGTGCGACACACCTATAATGAGTTCGCAGTCGTGCTGCAGAGGGCAGCTGCAGTGGTCTCTGACATAGGAACCGTTCTCGGGCATCTTGCCACTGTGGCGAGAGAGTATAACGTTCCTGCTGTCTTCAATACCGAGAAGGCTACCAAGGTCCTGAGAAATGGCATGCAGGTGACGGTTGATGCGATGTATGCCAATGTGTATGAAGGCGTGGTCGAAGAGCTGTTGAAGAAGAAGACCGCAGATGAGGCCATCGAGGCATCGCCTGTCCTGAAGCAGCTTCGAGAAATCTTGACCATGATAACGCCTTTGAACCTGACCGACCCCCGGAGCCCGGAGTTCACGCCAAAAGGATGTAAGACCCTTCACGATATTACAAGGTTTGCTCATGAAGTCTCTCTTGAAGCCATGTTTGATTTAGGCAAAGAGAGTCATTTTGCAGAGAGATCTACCAAGCAACTGGTCTGCGACGTACCGATGCAGTGGTGGATCATTGATCTGGATGACGGCATCAAGGAGGGTGTAACCGGGAAGAAGGTGAAAGTCGAAGACATTGTTTCCATCCCTATGAATGCCATATGGAGGGGCATGACAGCCCTGCCGTGGAAAGGCCCACCGCCCGTTGACACGAAAGGGTTTCTCTCCATCATGTTCGGGGCCACCATGGATCCGAGTATGGACCCCTCGGTTCGAAAGCGATTTGCCGATAAGAATTATATCATCATCTCCAAACACTTCTGCAACTTGAATAGCCGGCTTGGGTTTCACTTTTCAACCACCGAGGCATATGTTGGTGATAACCCAAATGAAAACTATGTGAGCTTTATCTTCAAAGGCGGCGCTGCCGATGTGGACAGGAGGGTGAGAAGAGTCCAGTTTGTTGCAAGACTGCTTGAGCATTTTGATTTTCGCGTTGAGATAAAAGACGATTCGCTCTTGGCCCGGCTAACAGGACACAATGAGGACTATCTGACAGAGCGCCTCAAGGTCTTAGGACACATCATGACCCATACCAGGCAACTTGACATGGTCATGTATAACGAGGCCATGGTGAAGTGGTACTACGAAGACATGTTGAGTGGGATCGAGTCTTTTGTGAAGGTGTAACACTGGGTGAAACCATTCTGATAGAGGTAACAAGAGCCGGCGTTACAGATTCGCGTGAATCCTGCTCGGTGGAGACTTCATCATTTTTGTTCCAGACACCTCGCTTCCAATCAGACACTAACATATCGAGAAACAGCCCTTGAAAAAGTACTTCGAATATTTTGCTCGAAAGCGAGGCCTGCTTCTTGTATCCATCTTCCTCCTGGTACTGCTGGCAGGTGCCTTCTTTTTTGGCAACCTCTCGGCGCGCGAAATGAAGCGCGTCGTCAGTGAAGATTTCAATTATCAGCAGCTATCATTGGCAAGGCATGCCGCGGGCATCCTTACCCACAACTTTTCAATGTTGAAGCGGGAACTCATGAACTTGAGCCTCTCACCTTCCATTCAGTACATAGAGGCCGTTTCTTGGGCGAACCGGATGAAAATTTCATCTTCAAGTGTTGGCGACTACGGCGTGATCCAAATAAGGCTCATAAACGCAGATGCAACCCAGTCCTATTCCATTAATCAATTCGACGCCTTCTTTATTGAAAACGGAGACTACAGCCGCGAGGATTATGTGCAGTGGTGCAAGAAACCGGAAAACAAAGGTAAGATTTACGTGACCAGTGTCAGGAAAGGCGTGGTTGAGAACTCTGAGCCTGGATTTGTGATGGTGATGTCCACCCCCGTGTATCAGGTTTCACCGGATGAAGCCCATCCAAAACCCACGCAACAGTTTGCGGGTGTGCTTGCCTTTGTTATAGACACTGGCTTCGTGGCAGAGAAATTTGCAGGCCCCATACAATCAGGCAAGACGGGGTATGCTTGGGTCATTGATGAGTCGGGTAATTTCCTTTACCACGTGGAAAAGGATTTCATTGGTCAGAACGCTTTTGAAGTGAGGAAGTTCAAAGACCCACACATATCATTTACCAAGATCAATGAGATCCAGAAGACCAAGATGTTACAGGGGGATGAAGGAACCTCCTGGTACGTTTCAGGTTGGCATCGGGGCGTGACCGGCACGATCAAGAAACTCATTGCGTATGCTCCGGTGCACATCGGGGCTGCCAATGCCTCAAGGGTGTGGTCTGTGGCAGTGGTGGCGCCGATCAGTGAGGTTGAGGATACTGTTCATGCGGTTTACGTGAGACAAGCCATGATACAGGGGGCTTTCACGGCTGCGGTGGTTGCCATTTTTATCTTCTTGATTGCAAACGAGAGGGCTTGGCTGAAGACGCTTGAACGCGAGGTGAAAGAAAAGACGCAAGATTTGGAAACCTATGCCAAGATGCTGAGCCGCTCGGAAGAAAGGTACCGCTCGCTGGTGGAGTCTGCAGACGACTTGATCTATACGATAGACAGAGACTGCAACATCTTATCCATAAACCGATACTTGACGAGGTTCACTGGCCAAGCGGCTGGAGAGGTCATCGGCAAGAATGTTATGGATGTCATGGAATATCGGGCTCCTGACAATATCTGCGCGATCGTCGACAAGGCCTTTCAGACGTCCGAGACTTACACGCATGAAGAACACGTAAAAGTGGGAAACAGGGAGTATTGGCTTGATACCAAATACAAGCCTATTGTGCCGGATGGAAACCATCCCAGCGCCGTGTTGGTTATCTCAAGAGACATCACCGAGCAGAAGATGATGGAGGAACAGCTCTTTCATACGGAAAAACTGGCGTCCTTAGGTTCCCTGTCGGCCGGGGTTGCCCACGAGATGAATAACCCGATTGCAGTCATCCTGGGGTTCACAGAATTGTTGCTTGAACGATTTCCTGAAGATTCCAAGGAACATGAAATCCTCAAGACCATAGAAAGACAGGGGAATAATTGCAAAAGAATCATTGACAACCTTCTTGCTTTTGCCAGGATTCCGCAGAAGACGACCGTAGAGACGGATGTGGTTGGAGACATTCAAAGGGTCATAAATGTGGTTCGGAACACGCTCTTGACCAACAAGGTGGACCTTCGAACGGACATACAAAAAGATCTCCCCAAGGTGAAGGCAGACAGCCAATACCTGGAACAGGTATTTTTGAACATCATCAACAATGCGGTGGCAGCCATGGAAGGCGGGGGTATCTTGACCATTTCTGCGTATCGTTCCGATGACACGGTAGACATCGGCTTTACTGATACAGGCCACGGCATATCACGGGAGAATATGGATAAGATATTTGAGCCGTTCTTCACGACAAAGCGCGTGGGAGAGGGGACAGGG
>JASFIH010000158.1:0-3675 GCA_050122775.1 Deltaproteobacteria bacterium | reverse complement strand
CCGGTCAAAAGAGATCATCATTCTCATATTCCTGACGATTGGATTATCGGGAACTCTCCGGGGAACAGCACAGCAGACATGGGGGACAGACAACGTCGGTGTTCCAGCGTTCTCCGGAGAGAATCCCATCCATCTTCCAGGGGGGGCCACCATCTTGCCGCAACATGTGTGGATCTTTGCCGTCACCGTTTTCGTGATGCTGATTCTGCGCCATTTTTTCAGAAATACCATGACTGGGAAAGCCATGCGGGCAGCCGCAGTGAACCGGCGGGCTGCTGCCCTCGTGGGTATCTCGGTGAATGCCATGATTCTTCTATCCTTTGCTCTCAGCGGGGCGTTGGGGGCGGTGGCAGGAATGATCATAGCCCCTATTTCAACGACCTCCTATGATACGGGCATCATGCTGGGTCTGAAGGGGTTTGCCGCAGCGATCTTGGGCGGATATGGCAACTTTGCAGGTGCCATTCTGGGTGGCATCATATTGGGGGTCCTGGAGTCTCTCGGCGTGGGGCTGGTTTCATCCCAGTACAAAGACGCCACCGCTTTTCTGGTACTGCTCCTGGTTCTCTTTGTGAAGCCAACAGGGATTATGGGATACGGAGAATCAGAAAGAGTCTAACGGGATAAGGATGGGTCAGAATCCAAGCCATCGGGATCTGTATTGCTTCAGCGCATTGCTGGTTGTGATCGCCTTGATCCCCGTGTTCGTGAAAAGCAAATACTACCTCATTGTGCTGAATGTCATCGGGCTTAACACCATTGTGGTTGTCGGACTAAACCTGCTTATTGGTTTTGCCGGGCAAATTTCCTTGGGCCACGCCGCATTTTATGGATTAGGTTCGTATTTCTCGGGCATACTCACCGTCAACTATGGATTTCCCCTTTGGCCGGCCATGATTATAGGCATGTTGGCCACAGGAGCCATTGCGTACCTGATAGGTCATCCTTCCTTGAAGCTTCGCGGACACTATTTGGTGATGGCCACTCTTGGATTTGGAATCATCATCAACATTCTTATGGGAGAGTTGGAACAGTTCACGGGAGGACACGACGGCCTCATGGGGATCCCCCATCTTTCCATAGGCGAGCTGAGATTTGACAATGATCTAAAGAACTTTTATCTGATTTGGACTTTTGTCTTCTTGAGTATGGTGGCGGCAAGAAACCTCCTCAATTCGAGGGTAGGCAGGGCTCTGCGCGCCATACACGGCAGCGAAGCAGCAGCCAATTCTCTTGGCGTAGACACAGCCGCCTACAAGGTCAGAGTTTTTGTCTTGAGTGCTATGTTCGCATCCATCTCGGGAAGCCTGTATGCTCACTACATCACCTTCATAAGTCCCAGCACGTATGATTTCTATTATTCCATCCAAGTGGTGACCATGGTCATCGTAGGAGGGATGGGAAGCCTTTGGGGTTCTCTTTTTGGAGCCGCGGTGCTGAGCTTTATATCAGAGGCACTTCATATTGCCAAACAGTACCACGTCATCGCCTACGGCGTCTCCCTGAGTCTTATACTCATCTTTCTGCCAGAGGGGGTCCTGGTGAGTATTTACCGTGTTTATGAGAAGAGGAAGTTGGACAGGCGCTTGTCGGGTGAACATGGCGGGGTCGCGGGGTAAGGGTCTGTCTCGGCAAGAAGTCACCAGGCCGGACAAGGGGTGGAAGGTCTACAGGAGTTCTCAAAAATATGTTGCAATTGGTCTGAGGGAGCACGGCTCCGCTCTCGCCGGTTTGACCATTGTTGAGCCTTCTGAAGGCTCGCTTCGCTAAAATGCAAAAACTTATCGTGAATTGCAGGACTCAGATAGTTGAGGGGCGGAGTGTTTCTTTTCACTCGAATGTCTCCAACCTTTGTTTTTGCAGTGACTTAGCATTGGGGGATGCTTTGCCCCCTCCGCATTCCACCTTCGTTACACTTCGGTGGCTGCGGCTTCCCCCAAAGCTAAGTCCCGAAAAAACTGAAGGTTTGCGCCAGGTCGTTCCAAGAAACTCCCCGGCCCCTCAAATAGTTTGTGTCTTGACGCTTCGCCTCGCCAAGAAGGCTTCACAAAATGATCAAGATGGCTCGATCGGAGCCGTGCGTCCCCATCTGTAACGGAACGTATTCATGAGAACCAGGACAGTCATGAGGGGAAGGAGTCCTGATGAGCAAGCGTTTTGTGCCCCCGATAAAGACGGCAAGTGACCTGAAGGCCCATCAACTGAAAGGGCTTCAATGGACGTTGAACCACGCGTATAAGGGTTCGTCATTCTATAAGGGCAAGATGGATGCAGCAGGTGTAAGACCAGAAGATATAGGATCCCTCGACGACCTGGAGAAGCTCCCTTTCACGACGGCCGAGGATCTTCGTGAGGGCTACCCGTTTCCGCTGCTATCTGTTCCCCTGGAAAAGGTCGTCCGCATACATGCCTCATCAGGGACAACAGGCAAGAGGAAAGTCCTCTGCTACACCCAGAAAGATATTGATGATTGGGCGAATATGTTTGCCCGGTGTTACGAAACAGCTGGCCTCACCCGAGAAGACCGTGTGCAAATCGCCGTGGGATACGGACTTTGGACAGCCGGGGTAGGGTTCCAGCTGGGCTGCGAACGCTTTGGTGCAATGGCCATACCCGTAGGACCGGGGAACCGGGACATGCACCGTGAGCTTCTGGTAGACCTTCAGAGCAGCGTTTTTTGCTGCACTGCCTCCATGGGCCTTCTCATGGCAGAAGAGATTCATCGACACAACCTTAAAGACAAGATTGCCCTCAAAAAGGTCATATTTGGTGCCGAGCGCCACAGCATAGCCATGCGGAAGAAGATAGAAGACTATTTTGGGGTGGAACAAAGCTTTGACATCCCCGGGCTCACGGAGCTCTATGGGCCGGGCACAGGGCTTGAATGTCAAAAACACGAGGGAATTCATTACTGGGCAGATTACTACATTCTTGAAATCATCGATCCCGAGACTTTGGAACCTGTACCCGCTGGTGAGACCGGAGAGATGGTGGTGACCACCCTTCGAAAAGAAGCCACTCCCCTCATACGTTACCGCACACGCGATATCACACATCTCAAACCCGAACCTTGCTCATGTGGAAGTGTACTTCCGATGCACGGCCCTCTTCTGGGGCGCACAGACGACATGTTTATCGTCCGGGGGGTAAACGTCTATCCAGGTCAGATTGATGAAATCCTCTCCCGGGAAGACAAAGTCGGCAGTGAGTATCAGGTTATCCTGACACGCAGTGAAGGACAGGACCGAATGACGATTCATGTGGAACGTGGGGAGTCTGTGGCGCTTTCCAGCGACACTCAAGTTGCGCTTAGACTCGAAGACGCTGTCAGACGACACCTTCTCGTTCGCTGCACAATACAGTTGGTTGATTATGGTTCTCTGCCCCGGACCGAGAGGAAGACCAAACGCGTTATCGATCAAAGGGAAGATACATGACCTTTTGCGCACAAAGTTGGGAGGCGGTTTTCTTGGATATGCGCTGAGCGTTTCGATTTAGAATGGAACGGCACACCGAGGAGGATAGGATCGGAACGAAGAAAACAAAATAGGCTGTTACTTTAGGCTACCTCGCCAGCTGCTTTGGCTGATTCTTCCCAACGGACGCACCAGTCTCTATACTTGCATTCGAGTTGGTCGCAGTATTCCCTCGACTTACCAAAGCAGTCAAAATTGC
>JASFIH010000157.1:0-3696 GCA_050122775.1 Deltaproteobacteria bacterium | reverse complement strand
GCAGTTTTCAAAAGAACCACTGAGTAACGGAATTCACCGACTGAACAGAATTTACAGCCAGACAGTCGCTCATGAACATCTGAAGCTATACGAAAACGCAAGAGAGACCATGTATTCATTGATAACAGTGTATGATCAAGCCATCGCCGCAATCAGGGCCGCTATCTCAGAAGGCAACAAGCCTCCCGCGAAGATGCCCGAGCAGTAGTAGCAGAAGAGAATCTTGCGTGAGAATTAAGAGATAGTGCAAGTCCCGCCATCCATCTCCACGTGTTTCTGAGAACCCCCTTCAGAATCCTTGACAAAAAACTGTTTTGCTGGTACTTGCCTTGCCAATTCGACACGCACTGTTGTTGACCGTAGCCATCGGGCGTTAGATGGGGTTTTGAAGTGGCTTCTAGGCATTGACTCCCCAGGCTCCATACCCGCAATGAGTCTGGGGTCTAGTGCTTATGCCAGTGAATATGCCTTTGTTTAAACAAAGGCTTAGACCGGGACAGACTTAGGCATGAGGTACATTGTTGTCAGCAGAGACAATCTGTCGGTAAGCCTCGTCGAGGATCATCCCGAATCAGGATTCATTGTCCCCGTCCGACTGAAGTCACTCTATCGAGAGCTGTCTCCTCTCGAGAATGTGATCTACCATGAGATCCTGTATCCGGCGAAATATGAAGAGAACAAAATCAGATACCCCGGAATGGGGCAAACAGGGATACGCACGGGTTACAAGCTTATAGAACCACCGCCATGGATGATAGCCATGGCCTATATAATGTGGGAAGCCATCACGCAAGATTTCGACTGGGCTGCTGGCAGAACGCTGGTTAGGTCGGCTATGGCTGAACTGGCTACCCTTGGAGTGGCTCCAGGTGAAGAAGAGGGGCAGACCGGTATCCATGCGGGCTTCGCCTGGGCAAAATACAGTATTGACGAAAAGAAACAACGCGACCTGTTTATCGGACTGAAGAGAATATATGGAAGGATGTCGGAAGAGCAACGTCGGGATGTTGCCAATTCAGTTATCGTGGAAGAACCAGCGAGCGCATAGCGTAGAAGGTTGATTATCATCCCTCGTCAGACACAGAAGGAAGCAGAGAGATGGGCGAAGAGCCTTTTCTTGTTCTCATGGCAGAGGACAACGAACACGACATCATAGCTACGCAGCGGGCCTGGAAAAAGCATAACATCGCCAACCCACTCCATATTGTCAATGATGGTGAGGAGTGCCTGGACTATCTGCACCGGCAAGGCAAGTATAGCGACCCCAGCACCTCCCCGTCGCCAGGGATTCTTCTTCTGGATATCCAAATGCCCAAGATGGATGGCCTGACCGTTCTAGAACACATCAGGCAAGACGTTGAGGATAAAGATTTGCGTCGCCTGCCCGTGATCATCCTTACCACCTCCAAGGCTGAGGAGGATAGACTCCGAGGCTATGACCTGGGTGCCAATGCTTACATCGTCAAACCTGTGGGTTTCAAGAATTTCTGTGATGCAGTGAAGGCCATCAATGTTTTCTGGCAATTGGTGGAGCTTCCCAGGTCTGGCGACGGGTTTGTCCACACAGTAATTCCTGCGCCATTCAAGAAGCCATTTCAAGACCCCGTCTAGTGCCCGAGGGCTGCGTTGAGCACCTGTTCAAAATGCTCACATACTCCCATGTATGCTGCGCTTTTTCATCGGCCCTCGCCTTGCTATCGAAAGCGATCTGAGGTTTTGAAATAGCTTCAAGTAAACCGTGGCCAGCACGGCTAACTCCCAAAATGTCACGTGAAAGGAGTCTCGCATGGAGCTCTCGAGTCTTCATCTACTGTTAACCTACCAGTGCAATTTCGAGTGCGATCACTGTTTTGTGTGGGGCAGTCCATGGCAGAGCGGCACCATGACGCTTGAGAATGTCTTCGAGGTTCTGAAGCAAGGCAGGGGGCTCGGCACTGTCGAATGGATCTACTTTGAAGGCGGAGAGCCTTTTCTCTATTATGCTGTCATGCTGCGCGCGGCGCAAGAGGCCGCACGGATGGGTTTTCACGTGGGGATTGTGTCAAACGGCTATTGGGCAACGGACCAAGGGGACGCTGTCGAATGTCTGAAGCACTTTAGGGATTCGATTCAAGATCTTTCAATTAGCAGTGATTTATATCACTACAGTGAGAAGTTTAGCCAGCAAATGCGAAATGCATGTGCAGGGGCTGAAAAGCTTGGGGTTCCAGTTGCAGTCTTTACGATAGCTCAACCCGAAGAAGCGAATGCCCCATCGGTGGTAGGCCAACTTGATGTGGGCGAATCAGCCGTCTTGTATCGGGGCCGGGCGGCTGAAAAGCTTGTGGGGCGGGCCGTCCAAAAACCATGGGACCAATTCACAGCGTGCACCAATGAAGATCTTCGGGAGCCTGGAAGGGTTCATGTGGATCCTTTTGGCAATTCACACATTTGCCAAGGCATCTCTATTGGAAACTTGTTTCAGTTACCCCTGAAGGAAATTTGCAAAGCATATGACCCGGATTCAAACCCCATCACTGGTGCCCTGCTTCAGGGAGGCCCGGCAGAGCTGGTGCGCCGCTATGGACTGTCACATCAGGCAACGTATGCGGATGCATGTCATCTTTGCTATGAAGCCCGAAGAGCACTGCGTAGCCGGTTCCCAGACATCCTTGGGCCAGACCAGATGTATGGTGTCTTTGCAGAATGAGTTCCGGAATGGAGACTCAAACCACGTATCTGCGAATATTCAGAACGCTGTTGGTCACTTGCCAACAAACTTCAAAATAGCCTTGAACAAGGATGCACTGTGGCTAATCTGTGCGTAAGCTTCTTCTTTTGTCAACAGCCGATTCTCATCCTCGATCTTATATCCAAGCGGTAGGGACAAATTTGCTATCCGTGCTATCTCCTTTGCAAGTTCTTCTTCGGAAGTTATGGTTATTGCGTATATTTGTATCTTATCGAGATTATCGAGCACCTCATCGTTTATGATGCCATCCACCGCAATGTGGTTTTTCTGGTTAAAGGAATTGTAAAGTGTGTTGTGAAGCGGTTGGGATAGGTCGGCAACATAATGAGCACAAAACGCAAGGTGGTACTCGGCGTATTTCTCCTGCCGTTCATCCTCAAAAAAGTCCCTCAATGATGCAATAATGGCCCCATACAGGTGGCCCTTTTCATCGACGTGATTGTATCGGCACACCTGACCAAAGACCGTTGCGGTTGTCACCACCGTGCCACGCGGCTGGTTACAGTGATGATTGTGCTCCTCGGCCTCCCCGGCCTTTATTTTTGCCATATCGGCACCAGTGGCGTTAAACCACTTGGCATACCCGGCAGCTTTGGCAATCGCAACGTGCGTTTCATCATGCCAGGCTGCCGCATAGTCTGGGCATGCAAAAATGATCAAGCCCAGTAGGATCATGTGTCTGCACAACTTCAACCTTGTCATCTTGCACTCCTCTGCTGTCTCAGGTTTTGGCCAGCGCTTTGACAAAGCTTACAATCTTATCTAACTATCTTCAATAAAATTATAGGATTAGCCAAGTTGGGGACATCCATGACATCTGGACATTTAGGGACGTCTTTGAGGCCATCAAAGGCGTAAGTCAACATAGTGATTCCTGAGAAATAAGTGCCTGTTTTCGGATGAACGAGATTTAGAACTGTCGCCTTTAGTTTGCTACAGTGGTTAAGCAGGTTTTGTTGATATTG
>JASFIH010000156.1:0-3711 GCA_050122775.1 Deltaproteobacteria bacterium | reverse complement strand
CAGGGTAATGTCCAAAAACTCTTCATCTTCCGGCGTTTCATCTGCTTTCAAATCCATTGACTCGCCTATAGCGTGAACACCGGTAGATTGCACCACTGACGGGAGCACTTTGTTTATCCCTTTCCTGTCAAGGACATGCTGAAGAAAAATGCGCATATTCTCAAACTGTTTTGAAGAAAATATGATGTCGCCTGACAGCCAATCTTCATATTGTCTTATGGCTTTATCCAAATCACCTTCTGCAATATGACACCTTAGAATATTCTTTGCAGCAACCAGACGCAGGGGATCTCTCTTGATCAATTCATTGAATTCCGCCAAAGCCCTTCCAAATTGCCCGAAATTGGCCAGAGCAATGGCACCTTCAAGATCGGTGGTGTCTTTGTCTTTCTGCTCCGTGGGTGCAAACAGATTCTTGATGAGGTCCTGCACTTTGGGTGACAATTCGGGTCGTCGCGGCGCCTTCTTGACTCTTGCAAAATCGCTCCCGAGTGCACTGATTTTCTCAGAGACTGCATTGAGCCAGGTCCGTTTATCTACGAGTTCATCACTCATTCGGATCAATGTTGTGGCATCTTCATACTTATCCCTTGCCTCGTCCAATAGTCCCTGGGCCTGGTAGATCTCGGCTTCTTTCATAAATGCCTTGATTCGGCTTTCTATATCCATTTGCAACCTCCATCCGGATTGAAGCCGATCCCTGATATAGCTGACATTTCATATCAGGAGATCTATTGCCAAGTGCATGGCCAATTTCGTTGCACGATCAGTTGGCTGGAATGCAGAAGTGCTTATGTTTTAAACTATTAATTCTAACAGTTTATCTAAAGATTGTCAATCTATTCGAACGCCAAAACAATGGTAAACAAGCAATGTGGTGTGCGAGATGAACACGTGTCAAGCCAATACCCTCAGAATATCATCTGCACAATTGAAGCTTCCCCTATCAAGCCGCGGGAAATCTTCGACCCTAAGGAATTTTGCCATTCTTATATTCGCTCGCTAACCTCGTAACACGCTACCGAGAATGCGCATGCTGTTGCGGTTCAATGACCGGGGAGCGTTCTTACGGATTACTCACAATTCCCGGGATCCTAACCTCTTCCACGGGCCCAGTATCTTCCAAGAGTGCCTCTGCGGCCCTGAAACCACTCACCATGGCCGTGGGAACACCTCCCATAAAGAGCGCAGAATAGGCCTGGTACCCGCTCATGTATAATCCGCGAATCGCTGTCCGTATAAGCTCCAATGGCTGATAATTCGGGTTGTCTTTGTAATTCCAGGACCACCCGGCCACAGCCCCTTCACTCCTGCCGCCCTGCTCCTCAAAGGTAAGGGGCGTGGCCGTGTCCATAACTATGATTGCATCCTCTAGACCTGGCAAAAGATTGGCCGTTGCACGAACCAGGGCCATTCCGAACTCGGTCTTATAGGTACGATAGGCGGAACTCCTTTGGCCATAGGACGGGCGGTATCGTGTGAAATGATCATAATCCGCTTCAGTGCGAATCACAATTACCGCACCTTGCTCTGGCGCGAGCCTCGGGTCTTCCTTGCTCCAGAGAGCCACCTCCAATTCTTGACAAGCCAAGACTTTGGGGTCAACCTGTTGGGTTGACCAGTCCGGTTTCTTCTCCTTGTGCGGAGTAGCGGCGTCAATCTGACGATAGATCAGTCGGCTGGCTTCAGAAAAGGCAGAAAGATCAATCCTGCTTATATCTACTCCAAGGCAAACCTGATAGACAGAACCACTCTGTTTGGCATTGGCTATGGCCCTGCGCCACGTGGCTGGAAGGGCTTCGGGTTCAATAAGTTTCATGAAGGTCGTCTTGTAGTCAGCGTTGGCAATAACTCTGGTTACGTCTATGTCCACATCGTTTGCGAGCGTAACACCCACAACCCGGTTGTGGCGCACTCTTATTCTCTTGACTTGCACGCCAAGCCTTATTTCGCCTGTCCCACCATGCTCCTTGCCAGCATCTGTTACAGCTTTCATCAATCGGTCCGAGAAGGACCGCATGCCTCCCCTCGGATACCATATTCCTTCGTTGCTCATGAGGTCCCACATCGCTGCCAGAAGCGGAAGCCCAGTGTATGCCTCCCGGGTACCGAGACTGCCCAAGATCCTGCATAACCGCCAGTCTTTGACCAGCGTGCTAATGTGTTCTCGGGCGGATATTGTCGTGAGCTTTTGCAGAAATGGGTGATTGATTTCACTATCAGCAGAGCGCATCGCAAACAGAGTTTTTTCCATGTCCCCGAAAAACTGTCTAATACCACGTTTATCTGAGGGGAAGTGTTCTTGCATCACCTTTTCCAAGCGCGGAAACGGCAATGACAAAGGCACTCTCCTGCCAAAGGCTGCTATTTGGTAGTGAACTCGACAGAACTCGAGATCATTGTCTTGGCCTATGCCTTTCAGGGCATTTCGAACAAGTCTCGGCGAGCTGAACCCTAACGGGCCCATAGGAAAAGTGAATCCTTGACGGGTAAATACATAAGCAGTCCCGCCTGGGTGCATGCTCTTATCCAGCACCAAGACTCTCAGCCCAGATGTCACCAGCTTTGCTGCTGCCGAAAGTCCCCCGATACCCGCACCAACAACGATTACATCCCACTTCTCTGACATGGCAGACAAGACGTACCACACTCGATATAAACATAGAAGTGCATAATAAAATTATCATATGGGAATCAGTGGGTTCTTGAGAGGTACCGACTATTCTATAGGTAGTCGTTTTTCCTTGACATAATTACCCCCTTCTTCTATTAGGCAAGACCAGCCTTTCAGCGATATACGCACCGCACGAGAAGCTGCACCATGCCGAAATGTGTATTGCGCCATAGGGTTCCCTCTTGTACCCGGAACAAAAGCGGTTTTACCTTCATTGAACTCGTGGTAGCGATCCTGATTGTTGGCATATTGTCTACTATTGCAATCATGCTGCTGTTGGATTACAAGGAGAGAGGCAATGTGGCCACACTGACATCGGACCTCTCATCAGCATACAAGGCATCGGTCCAGTATTATTTACAGCATCCAGACAGTCCTGTCACTTTCAGTATTCTCACGAGTTATGGGTTCAGACCCAGTAGGGATGTCAACATCAGTGTTGCAGATGGAAATGCGGAGACCTTGAGAATCACTGCCACGCATCCAGGTGCAAGAGGCGCCTACCAAGTCGATCAACACGGATACATTACGCAACAGTGATAACAGGGGTTCTTATATGAGACAAAAGAAGCGAAGGGTTCAATATTCTCACACACAAGAGAATGCAACTTTCTTTCACTGCAGTTGCCATTTTTTTGCCCTGTTTATCGGATTTCTGGTGTATGTAACGATATGGCCGGTCGCTTCGGCATTTATTCCCAAAAACCTCATTTATCTTGTCAAACATCAGATCTTGGTGAGAACACTTCTGTTTCTTATTCCAGCCGTTTTTGTCATCGCTGGTTTTGCCATTGTCTTTTCCCACCGAGTAGCAGGACCCCTTTACCGCATCCAAAGACCATAGATGCGGTGGTGCGAGGCGAGGACGTCCCACGCTTGCAGCTCAGAAGAAAGGATGATCCTGAACTGAAAGATCTTGCGAACAAGATCAACGACCTCTTCGCCCTGATCAAAGATTTAAGAATCTCGAAAGCAAAAAACAGCCCTTCTGCCAATTCATGACATGAAGATTCTCCCTCCTTGCTTTGCTTGCTTTA
>JASFIH010000155.1:0-3715 GCA_050122775.1 Deltaproteobacteria bacterium | reverse complement strand
ATAGTAGCTTTATCCATCAACGCGAGGTGCTAACGCGGTGGCGCGGGACCCCCGGAAGCCATTTCAGAACCTTAGATCGCGTGTGATGGCAAGGCGAGGGCCGATGAAAAGGCGCAACATACAATGGAGTATGTGAGCATTCTGAAAAGGTTCTCGACGCAGCCATCGGGCGTTAGATTGGGTTGTGAAATGGCCTCCGGGCTTGTGGAGGCCTCCCCGCACTGAAAGAGGAAAAAACGAGTAAGAAGAGTGATGATGGCGAAACGAGACTATTACGAGGTCCTGGGCGTTGACCGCAACGCCGCGAGCGATGAAATAAAGGCAAATTACCGCAAACTTGCCCTGAAATATCACCCAGACCGAAACCGCGGTAGCAGAGAGGCCGAAGAAAGGTTTAAAGAGGCCGCCGAGGCCTATGAAGTACTCAGAGATCCGGAAAAGAGAAACATCTATGACCATTACGGACATCAAGGTTTGCAGGGGACAGGGTTTTCCGGATTTCGCGGATTTGAAGACATATTCTCCAGCTTCAGCGATATCTTTGACGACTTCTTTGGTTTCGGGACTGGACGGCGTTCCAGCACAGTGGCCCGCCGTGGAGCAGATCTCAGATATGACTTGACGATCAGCTTTATGGATGCCGCTTTTGGCGTTGAGACCGAGATCGAAATTGGAAAACTTGAGCGTTGTTCCAGTTGTGAAGCTACTGGATGTAAACCTGGAACCCACCCAGAAGACTGCAAACCCTGCGGCGGAACCGGCTATATCAGCCGCAGCCAGGGGTTCTTTAGCATCAGAACCACATGCCCCCACTGTCGTGGCGAGGGCCGAATCATACCCTCTCCTTGTGGGGAGTGCCGGGGGACAGGTCAGGTTGAGCGGGAAAAGAAGGTCTCTGTGAAGATTCCGGCAGGCGTGGATACTGGCTCACGGCTCCGACTCACAGGTGAGGGCGAGAGTGGCACCCGAGGGGGGCCGCCTGGAGACCTGTATGTGTTCATCACCGTTCAGCCGCATGAGTTTTTCCAGCGTAACAACAATGACGTCATCTGCCAGATTCCCATATCCTTTGTCCAGGCAACGCTGGGCGCTGAAATCAATGTGCCAACCCTGACATGGGAAAAGAAGTTACATATCCCAAAGGGGACTCAACCCGGCGCGGTATTTCGGTTCAAGGGCGAGGGGATCCCCTCTCTAAGAGGTCATGGAAGAGGGGATCAAATCATACAGGTAATAGTCAAAACCCCCACAGGCCTCACAAAGAAACAGGAATCCCTCCTGAAAGAGTTCGCCAAGCTAGAATCTGCCAAGCTGTCTACCAAGATCAAGAAAATGTTCAAACAGTAGAGCGCCCAAGTATAGGCAAGCTGTTGATGGCCTAAACATCAGGCCTCCCCATGCTTCCACACGGAGCTTGCGGAGGCAAGGCAGGTCAAACATTGAAGTGAAAGGTCACAATATCTCCGTCTTGGATGCCATAGGTCTTTCCTTCAAGGCGAACCTTGCCATCCTTCTTGGCTTCCTGATATCCACCTGTGGCTGCAAGGTCGTCATAGGCAAGGACCTCGGCGCGGATGAAGCCCTTTTTCATGTCTGAGTGAATCACATCAGCCGCATCCAGAGCGCTGATCCCCTTCGGAACAAGCCACGAGCGCACCTCCTTGTGAGCAACCGTGAAAAATGCCACCAAGCCGAGTGTCTTACAAGAATGCTGAATGACCCTATGTATGGCTGAGCTCTCAATGTGGTATGCATGCAAGAACTCTGCGGCTTCCTCAGGAGGCAGTTCCGCAAGCTCCATTTCAAGTTTGCCCCGGACCACAAGGGCCTCATGGAGCGAAGAGGTTGGCTCCCATGACGGAAAGCTCTCGTCTTCATCACTGTTGTTGAAGAGGACCAGGACCGGTTTGGCCGAAAGAAGCGCATACCCCCTCAATAGCGGTGCACTGGCGACCTCAGGGTTGTTGCGCAGGGGCCTTTGGTCTTCAAGTAATCTCAGACTCTCCTCCAACAGCTGGCGCTCTTCACCGCTGCTATCTTTGCCGCGTTTTTGATCAAGATCCAGACGCTCTATCCGCCTTTCAACAACCACCAAATCGGCGAAGATCATGTCCGTTTCAAGTTTCAAGATATCCTCTTGCGGGTGTGGCTCCTCTGCACCTGGCTGATGGAAATTGCGCACGACATGAATCAGGGCATCACAGGGGCGGACTTCGTTCCAAAAGGCTTCATCAGCACCCCTGTCAAGTTGGTATGATATGCTGCTATGCGGGAGTACGTATTCGAGCTGGGCATACACAGTCTTGTCCGGGTTAAAAAGTCTGCTCAGCATATCGATCCTCGGCTCCGGTACACGGACAGTGATAATGCTATGTCCTTTGTGGGTTTGTTGTTCAGGTTTGCTACCAGCCAACGCTTGGAAGATCGTCGACCTGCCTGATCCCGCAAGACCTACAATACCGAGCCTCATATGTGACAGCCAAACCTCTCTCAGACTTACTTTAAGTTATCATAACACAGTCCTGAAGGTCCTTCTAATTCACCTTGCAGGATGCATCTATTAAGAATTCACCCAAGCCAGCGGTCCGCCGATATACCAAGCAAGGGGACGTTATCTCTCATAGAGTTCACGCACCATTCTTTCAAACCACAGAGGTTTCTGTAAAACCACGTAAATCAGAATCATACCAAGAATTGGAAAAGGAATAACAGCATCCACCACGGCCAAACCCATCAGAGCAATGAGACATTTTGTCTTGAATCCCATGGTCACCTCCTGAAGGCAACTTCCCTGCTGTGAGATCATCACCCGAGAAGACCTGAATTACCAACGACCACACCATGGTACCCTGGATGCGTCGGCGTGTCCACCCATCTGATAGCCTCGACACTTGAGTTTTCACAGAAACTGTGGCCCATGAGACCTGGAAGAGAGGGAAATAAGGA
The DNA here is from genome assembly GCA_050122775.1 of Deltaproteobacteria bacterium. GTDB lineage: Bacteria > Desulfobacterota > Desulfobacteria > Desulfobacterales. Next base: position 769 of record JASFIH010000155.1, on the reverse strand, counting down.
ATGGCCTTCGACTTCAATTTGACAATCTCAGACGCATTGACATATAAGAATTTTTTGCACGGCAAGAGTCTGCCTTTTCGTCCCAGCGAAATCAGGAGCCACCCTTGTCGAATCCGAAAGGCCCCTGAGACTGCAGATGTGAAAGGAATGTCCGGAGTTTTTCTGCTGGTCGCCCACACAAGGTAACAATCTCATGACTTCTAAACCAACCTATGAAGAACTTGAACAAAGGGTCGAGGCTTTAGAGAAGATGCTTGCCCAGTACGAATGGGCACAGCAGGCCCTGACGGAAAGTGAGGAGAAGTGCAGGCTGACGTTCGAAAGTGCTGTGGATGCCATATTTTGGGCTGATGCCGACACCGGCCTCATCATCAATTGCAACAAGGCAGCAGAGACCCTGCTGGAAAAAAGCAGGGATGAGATCATAGGACACCACCAGACAGCGCTTCATCCGCCAGCAAAGGTTAAATATTACGGAGAACTGTTCAAGAAGCATATCGCGGAGAAAGGCTCTGTTGATGATGAGGCAGAGGTAATAACAAAATCTGGCAGAATCGTTGCCGTTCATATCACTGCTTCAGTGACGTCCGTTCGAGGGAAGCCGATTATTCAAGGTATCTTTCGTGATGTCACCGAACGCCGACGGGCAGAGGAAGAACTTCGGCGTGGCGAAGAGAAGTACAGCACCCTGGTTGAAAACGCCTTGACCGGGATCTACATCGACCAAAACGAAAAGATTGTATTTGCCAACAACAAGTTCGCCCAAATC